>NZ_JAZHOH010000003.1 GCF_040419245.1 Ewingella sp. CoE-038-23
GTTCAGATGTGGTGAGTCTACCATCACCAGTGCTGGCATCGTGCTCATAATGACGCAGCTAGATACACAAAGTCTCCGGGGTACAGCCTATCTTCGGTGCGATGGAGCTGAGAGCAGCCTATTGTGAGTCGTATTCGTCCCGACTATCCAGAACCATATGAACGGCCCGCTGACGGACATCGAGGGAAAAACGCGTATTTTTAGTCATCCTGTTTACCTCTCTCAAGGAGTTTAGTCTCCAGGATTACCGGGGCGGTTCAGATCTTATTTTCAAAAAAAACGACAAAAGTAAAATTAAGAGTAGCTCTCACCAGTAAGTAGCGTTGGCCGTAAAAGCACTTTCATTTACACGAAAAATGCCATATAAATATGGCAGTTACATCCATGTAAACCATTAGTAATAAATAGAATTACCACCTTATTTAGGCCGACGCTCGGCCTTTTTTTTATGCTATTACCGCTCGAATCTTGGACAATTCCCCCCACGCATCCAGCCTTTTCCACCAGTTCGAGTAAAAAACGATTTTATGCCTATCCGAACGCTTTCATTACAGCGCTCGGAAACCGCTAACTGAGCAACAGAGACCGACTGCTGTCCCAGGGTATCCGTGCACGACCATAAACGTGAATTAAATCCCGCCACCGACGCCTTTGAATTTTTCAATGAATGCTCCGATTTTCTGAAATACGGTCTGTTTCTTGGTTTTGTACTGCGGATTTAGCGGGCTGAGTTTGGGGAGCGTCGCGTTAAGCTCAGTTCCGTTTTCCGTCGCATACTCGCGCTTCAGCGAGGTACGGATGTAACGCCTGGCGGCCTCTTCATTAAGGTTCTCCTCTTTTATCAGCTCATCCGCTTCACGTTGCTGTTCCCGCTGAGCGAAGGTAAAGAACGCATCAATGATACCGGCCTTATCCGGCATGTCATCGAGGTTGGTCTGCTGGATAAAATCAACGACCAACTCCTCCTTGGCGCGGTTACCCAGGCTGGAGCGGATAAGCCGTCGCACCTCTTCAGTCAGGGCCGCTTTGCCCTTGTTCTGCTTGTTATGCTCGAATATCAGGCCAAGGATATAGTCCAGATTAATTTCCTGTGACTTCAGCAAATCAATCTCAAACACCACGTCCTCCCAGTCGGTCATGGACTTATCCTTGTCCCCGGCGGCTTTCTCGCGGCGCTGCCAGTCGCGGATATCGTTGTACACCGAGCGATAGTCCTGCACTTTGCGCTCTGCCGGCAGGCGAATGGTCTGAAGTTCAGCGAGTTTTTCATCATCCAGATAATGCGCGGCCTTGAAGGCCTCTACCGCTGCAGCGTCATTGGTATCGACCTGCTGCAGGGCTTTCAGGCTGGCAAACTCATCGTAGTTTTGCAGGATGTTTTCGGCACGCAGGTATTCGCCAAACAGTTTCACAAAAGCTTTTTTCTCTTTCTCGCTGTCAATGTCAGCCGGGTCTGGGAACTGTTGCTCCAGTGCGGTAACGATATCCATAAAGCCGCGTCTGGCCTCGCCGGTTATCACATCCTTAAAGCCGTCCATATATTCGGTATAGCTTTTTTCGAGAACGACGTTTTTGGTGTTCTTATCACCGAACAGCGTGATGGCATCAATGGTTGCGCGTTCAAGATTGCGGAACGTGACGATATTACCAAAGGTCTTGGTGGCGTCATAAATACGGTTAGTGCGCGAGAAGGCCTGCATCAGTCCGTGATAGCGCAGGTTTTTATCGACAAACAGGGTATTCAGCGTCGGGGCGTCAAAGCCGGTCAAGAACATGCCCACCACGATAAGGAGATCAATGTCCTGATTTTTCACGCGCTGCGCCAAATCACGGTAGTAGTTCTGAAAACCGTTGCTGTCGGTGCTGAAGTTCGTTTTGAAGTGGCCGTTGTAGTCGTCTATTGCCGCATCCAGAAACTCCTTCGCGCTGCTGTTCATGGCGCTGACATCAAAGCTCTCATCGGTAATGTCTCCGACTGCACTCTGTTCCTCATTGGCCGCAAAAGAGAAGATGGTGGCCACTCTCAGCGGCTTAGGAGTGTCGCTGTCCAAGGAGGCGTCGTGCTGTAGCTGTTTAAAGGCGTTATAATAGGCTTTAGCGGCATCCACGCTGCTGACCGCAAACATGGCGTTAAAGCCTTTTGCGCCGGGGAAGATGCGGTGCGTTTTTTGACGAAAGTGGGTCAGGATATAGCGGGTGATTTCCTCAAGACGGCGCGGGTGTAAAAATGCCTGCTGGCTTTCAGCTCCGCAGAGTTTCTTCTCGTCGGTTTCGGTTTCCAGTGCCTTGAAATGCGGCCGGACATCGTTGTAGTCCACCTTGAACTTCAGGACCTTTTCATCCCGAATGGCGTCGGTGATCACGTAAGAATGCAGCTCGCGACCGAACACGCTGGCCGTGGTTTCTGCACCCAATGCGTTTTGCGGGAAAATGGGCGTGCCGGTGAAACCAAACTGATAAAAGCGTTTGAATTTTTTGTTCAGGTTTTTCTGCGCTTCGCCGAACTGGCTGCGGTGGCACTCGTCAAAGATAAACACCACCTGCTGGCGGTACACAGGCAGGTTAGCTTCCCCTTTCATCAGGTTGTTAAGCTTCTGAATAGTAGTGACGATGATTTTATTGTCATTTTTCTCCAGGTTGCGCTTCAGACCGGCGGTGTTATCCGAGCCGTTGACGCTGTCCGGTGAGAAGCGCTGGTACTCCTTCATGGTTTGGTAATCGAGGTCTTTACGGTCAACCACGAAGAACACCTTGTCGATAAAGTCCAACTCGGTGGCAAGCCGCGCGGCCTTGAAGCTGGTCAGGGTTTTGCCTGAACCCGTGGTATGCCAGATAAACCCGCCCGCCTCCGGCCTTGACCAGCCTTTTGCGGCAAAAGCGCTGTTGATTTTCCATAAAATGCGCTCCGTCGCCGCAATCTGATAGGGCCGCATGACCAGGAGCGTCTGGCTGCTGTCAAACACGCTGTAGTCAAACAGGATATTAAGCAGGGCATGTTTCTGGAAAAAGGTCGCGCTAAAGTCTTTGAGGTCTTTTATCAGCGTGTTATCGGACTTCGCCCAGTTCATGGTGAAGTCGAAGCTGTTTTTATCCCGCTTGGTGGTATTGGCAAAGTAGCGGGTGTCGGTGCCGTTGGAAATGACAAACAGCTGCAGGTATTTGAACAGGGAGGTGTCACTGTTAAAGCTTTCTTTGCTGTAGCGGTGTATCTGGTTAAAGGCTTCACGAATGGCCACGCCGCGCTTTTTTAATTCGACCTGTACCAGCGGCAGTCCATTAACCAGTATCGTCACATCATAGCGATTGGCGTGCGTGCCAGCCTGCTCAAACTGCTGGGTAACCTGCATCTTGTTGCGCACCAGATTCTTTTTATCAATCAGGTAAATGTTTTCCAGTTGCCCGTTATCAAACGTAAAATCACAAATGTAGTCGATATGGATTTTACGGGTTTTGTCGAGGCTGCTGTCACTCGGACTGTCCAGATACTGTTCACAGAAGCGCCGCCACTCCCCGTCGTTAAACGCCACACCATTGAGGACCTGAAGCTGCGTCCGCACGTTGTCCAACATTACCTGCTGCGAGGGCAGCGAGACAAACTCATAGCCCTGATTGCGCAGGTCCTGAATCAGTTCGCGCTCCAGGTCCGATTCGCTCTGGTAGCTCTCAGCGGCTTCCCAGGCTTTGGTATATTTATCCAGGACAATAAAGTTATTGGTCTCGGCGACGGTGTATGTCTGTTGGGTCATAGCGCATCCTATGTGCCAGTGGGGCAAAACCGGCAGAAAAGCATACAACGTTACCGGCGCGGAAAAGTGGTTATCGATAATCCCGGTCAGAAACAGAACGCTGAGCGGGCAGTTGCTTCAGGTTTGTCAGTTAGCGGCGCCTGCAGGTTTGGGAAGCTGAACAACAGGTCACGATAGTACTCGTACTGCTGCTGACGTAGTGCGATTTCGCGGGGCAGGCCTTCCTCGATGGAATTGGTGAGGGTATCGAATTTATCTAGTATACTCACTATGCTTTTTTGTTCATCAAATGCAGGTACAGGAATTCGGTATTTTAATATTGCATCTTTATCTCCACGAGGCATCTTGGCCCCCCTGGCATGCTGCATGTTATATTCAAAAAAACTATCATCAGCTAAAACTTGATATAAATATCGTGAAAAAACCGAACCATCACAACAACGAATAACCAGTACATCGCCATTTGTGCCACCAATACAGTCAGACTGCCAAATTTTCTTCAAATATGGGCGAATATTCCCAATTAATATATCTTCATCAAGGAACTCTGTAAGATTACCAGATGTCGGCACATAATTAGACTGTGTTTTTCCTGCGCGGTTTTGTAGAAGATTATCAACACCCACATAGTTTGTTTTATCAAGTTTATCAAAACCAATACGAGTTTTAGAATACTTGGCAACCTCCCCCAAGGTCTTCCACTGAACCTCTCCTTCTTCAAAACTCAGCAACTGGTCGCGATAGTAGTTGTACTGTTTTTTACGTGCGTTAAGCTCAGCGTTAAGCTCAGCGGTAAGGGCAGTAAATGTATCCAGAATCCGGACGATTTCAGACTGAATGGCAAGGGACTTTTCTGGGTTGGAAGGGCAAGGAATTGGGACTAATCTTTTCTCAATTGCGGCTTTGCTTATGTGCATCATCGTGGAGCCTGTACTATGTGCATCTTTTAGTGCTTTAGTATCCCACTGCAACAGATAATACAGGAATTGCTTGCAAACAAGATTGAAGTCCGGAACTACTTTCCAGATATGATAATGATAAATAGATTTTCCATTTTCCCAAATTCTAGGACCAAAGGATGCAGACCAAGCGTATAAAAGGTCACCATTATCACAATACTTATCTGGGTCTAACTCTAAATCCGAGTAATACCAATTCTGATTGGTAAAGAAATTACCAACCCTTAAGACAGGATATTTTCCTTTAGATAGCAATTCTTCCTGTTTATAAGCACGGCCATTTATAAATCTGCAAACCTCAGCTAATGGTTTCCATTCAACCTTGGCACCATCCAGCAGTTTTTCCAGATAACTCAACTCGCTCATGCCTGCGCCTCATTGCCTTCAATTTCGGCCACAATGGCATCGATGTCTTTGCGTAATTGGTCGATTTTGCTGACCGTGGCTTTCAGTTCGGCATTTAGCTCGATGATATCAACAATTTCACGCGTATCTTTGGCTTGGACATAGCTACTGACGGACAGGTTGTAGTTATTGGCGGCAACGGCCTCAAGTGGCGCGGATTTCGCCAGATGGTCGATATCAGCCTTGCTGTCGAACACCTGCATAATCTGCCCAATATGCGCATCAGTCAGGATGTTGTTGTTGGTCTCTTTTTTGAACAGCCCGCTGGCATCAATAAACTGCACATCGGTGTCGGTTTTATGTTTTGACAGCACCAGAATATTCACCGCGATGGTGGTGCCAAAGAACAGGTTAGCCGCAAGGGAAATCACGGTTTCAACATAGTTATTATCAACCAGATACTGACGAATTTTTTGCTCAGCACCACCCCGGTAAAAAATGCCAGGGAAGCAGACAATGGCCGCGCGGCCTTTGGCTGACAGGTAGTTCAGGGCATGCAGCACAAACGCAAAGTCGGCTTTCGATTTCGGGGCCAGCACGCCGGCCGGTGCAAAGCGCTCATCGTTAATCAGCGTCGGGTCATCGCTGCCAATCCATTTCACCGAATACGGTGGATTTGAGACGATGGCATCAAAGGGCTTATCGTCCTTGAAGTGTGGGTCAGTCAGGGTGTTACCCAGCATAATATTAAACTTATCGTAGTTAATGTTGTGCAGGAACATATTCATACGGGCCAGGTTGAAGGTCGTATGATTAATCTCCTGACCAAAAAAGCCTTCTTCGATGATATGGTTATCGAAATGCTTCTTCGCCTGCAGCAAGAGTGAACCCGAGCCTGCCGCTGGGTCGTAGATTTTATTAACCTGGTTTTGCCCATGCATTGCCAGTTGCGCAATCAGCTTAGAGACGTGCTGCGGGGTAAAGAACTCGCCACCTGATTTGCCGGCATTCGCCGCATAATTGGAAATCAGAAACTCATAGGCATCGCCAAACAGGTCAATCTGGTGAGCATCGAAATCGCCCAATTTCAAGCCTTCCACACCTTTCAGGACGGAAGCCAGGCGGCTGTTCTTGTCTTTAACGGTGTTTCCCAGGCGATTACTGGTGGTATCAAAGTCAGCAAACAGACCTTTGATATCGACCTCAGACGGATAGCCGTATGCCGAGCTTTCAATCGCCACAAAGATACTGTTTAGATCGGCATTGAGTCGGTCGTTGGTGTTGGCTTTCGCGGCGACATTGCAGAACAGATGGCTCGGGTAAATGAAATAGCCCTTGGTTTTGATGGCATCGTCTTTAATGTCATCCGTAATGACGCTGTCATCAAGTGATGAATAGATAATGCTTTCTTCACCGGCTTCAATGTAGCTGGAGAAGTTTTCGCTGATAAAGCGATAGAAGAGCGCGCCAAGGACGTACTGTTTGAAATCCCACCCATCGACCGAACCTCGTACATCGTTGGCGATTGCCCATATTTGGCGGTGTAACTCTGCGCGCTGCTGAAGACTTGTCATTATTTATCCTGTTATTGGGCGCTTAGCTTCTGTTATTTAGGCGATTTTATCTTAAGTTCACCGCCGCTGCTCTTAAAATGACAAAGGAACGAGTATCCAAACTACCCCCAACAAGGGCTAGATGGTCCATGCTTCGTCAGGAAGGTTGTAGCCAGTTATGATTGATATGATTTAAAAACAAATATTTACTATATCTCAGGTGATTAAGGGGCACAGCCTAGAACCAACTATTAGTGGAATGAATCCGTGTTATCCAATGGTAGTCTTTCGGCCAGAGAGAGAGAGTCAACCTGGTATGGCTGTGTGGCAGAATAAGGAAGAACCGCCGCAACGCCGCCGTTTCATTACAATCAGGTTCTTCGGCGCAGCCCCCATCATGGCGGTGCTACCGTTTTAGGGGACGTAACGTGGCGATTATTCTGAGATCCATTCTCGGTTTTCCTTTTTCATAACGCCATTCATTCTTCATCTTACTGATGACTTTGCGCTCAACTTCTTGAGTAGCTGTCGATTCAAGGATTTGCATATTCTGTACCCGTCCATCTTCATCAACATCAAATTTGATACGCATAGAATTCGGTAGAAGTTTTTCATCCTTTTCGTGAGTTGTGGCCACCGTATCAGCCGAAGAAACGCGATCTGAGGGTATAACATGACCATTCGGTTCTACTTTTCCCTTTGACGCACAGGCTATCAGCAGCAATGAGATAAATACGAGCCTAGTCTTCCGTATCATCCATGCTTTCTCCGTATTGTATTCATATCCATCGATAATAAAGGGAATAAAGGGAATAAAGGGGCGGTATGGATCTATGCGAGATACTTACACTGGAGATATGTCATCATCTTTGTTATTGATTGCGCGCAAAGCATCATAAAGCGCTGTTTTACCAATTTTTAGTCGTCCAGCCGCCTCCCGGACACTCAATCCTTGTGCCATCAAACTCCGCGCCTTTTGCAAACTTTCTGTCGTTACGACGGGCTTACGTCCACCCTTTCGTCCCCTGGCAGCTGCAGCAGAAAGACCCGCCTTAGTTCGTTCGCGAATGAGATCACGCTCAAACTCTGCCAGTGCTGCAAATATTCCAAAGACCAGCTTACCCGGAGCAGTTGTGGTATCGATGGCCGCACCTTGTCCCGTTAGTACTTTGAGGCCAACACCGCGACCGGCCAGTTCTTGCACCGTATTAACCAGGTGAGCCATAGAACGACCTAACCGATCCAGTTTCCACACGACGAGAATGTCTCCTTCGCGTAGATAGGCCAACGCAGCATCCAGTCCAGGACGTTCGCTTTTCGAACCACTGATGACATCATCAAAAATTCTTTCACAACCCGCCGACCGCAGAGCGTCATTTTGCAAATCGATATGCTGATTGTCTGTTGAAACCCGGGCGTATCCGATCAATGCCATAATTTTCGCTCAAAATGTCCGTTAACTTGTCCATAAATCATATTGTCCGTTTACTCATAAAACAAGCCTGTTTACGGACGATTTATGGTATTCCGTTTAACGACCGTTTTGCGGACAATGTTTATTAACAAAATTATCTGACTAAGGGGGAAATCTCGGTGAGTGCTAAAACAGTGCGCCTTTAAAGCTTAAAACCGTTGCCCCCGCAAAATCTCCGGCTATCTCTGAAATCTGATCTTTGTTGCAGAACATACACTTATATAACTATTTGGTATCAATTAATGGTTATAAATAAATAAATGGCATATAAGATATATTATCAAAAATATCATTTAATTGGTGACACGGTTACTTATAGAAGCTATAAAACCGTGGCACCATTAGTTTTTTTATACATAATCGAGGAATTTCAAATGAACATTAAGTCGGCCGTTGAAAGGTCAAAACGTAAACGTGCATTATCAAGAAATGCCGGAATTAACGACAAGCGTGTGTCTCTTCGAACCGATGAAGATGCCCGTGAACTGGATGAGCTATTACAAAAGCAACTCACCCGATTCGTCAAAGTACACTTGTCCGGTGCGGATGAAATGAATGCGTTTTCTCCCCAGGTCCGGGAAGCGTTGGAGCAAGTTTTACTTCTGCAGGGCTCGCCGGAATACATCACTCCTCATGGTGCTTTCAGTACCTTTCTGACCACCCTGCTAGAAAATGGCATGACATCTGAAGTGGCACCTGCCGTCGCCATTTATACCGAGGTCTACCCAAGCAGCCTGGATTATGTGCTGAAATCTCTTCCGGCCAAAGCCATCAACAATCTCTGCAGAACGGCCAATAGCCAAGACGTGATTAAATGGACAGAAGAAAATCCGGGCTGGCAGGAGAGGCTCATTTACAGCGTCAAAGACGGTACCTTTGCTGCCTTTCTCCGGCAGGTCCGCGAGTCTATCGGAGCAGCGAACATTAACTACCGCTTTCTGATGATGCTTGAACATCTCTGCCAAGATGCTGGAGAGTTATCAGAAGAGATCCAGCAACAGGCGAAGGACATCCTGGCTCAGGCACCAGAAACTCTGGTTCTCTCCCCCCGTGAGTGGAATGAAAACTGCAATAATCTGCGTAGGTTTATTCTCTTTTTCATGATGATTGATCTTCAGAACCGTTACGGTGATAGGCAATCCTCGGATACCACCTTTATGATTCCCTTCTACAACCGCCTGCGTGAAGAACATGGGGTGGCGAATTCCCAGGTGATCTCATTTCATCCTGAGCACCCTCTCGCAAAAGATTACAAGTATGGGGTCTGTATTGGTTGGCGATATGACAGCTGGGAGCAGTTTTTTTACCAGATTGCCCATGAAGCAGTCCATCTCCTGAATCCCAAAGTTTGGCCCACTGGCACGCTCAGAACCTGTGCCCTCGATGAGGGAATGGCCGTCCGCTACGCCGAGGAAATGCTGGAGAAATATCTGCCCTACGTGAGTCGAGCTTTCGTGGATAGCCCTGTCGGTGCGAATACACCCTACAATTACGCCTGGCGGGCTGCCTGTAAACTGCCGGATACGGTATTGCGTCAAATACGCGACGAATTTGGCAGCTTTGGTGAAATAGGCGATGCGGCACGCTTTGCGGAGATGACATCGCAGTGGTTGACGCCGGAAGAAGCTGGCCTGCTAAGCGGGAATTTCTGTTACCGCTAACGTAACAGCGCCTGTTCTCTGCCGCTGCCCTATTCAGGGAGTTAGAGCAGGTGCAGGTTCTGACGCTGGAAGACTGGGTCAGTTAGCTGCGAACGGAGCGCTGGCGTAATGAAGGTCCGCTTTGTGCAAGGCCCTTAGAAAAGAGCGATGAAGGAGACTGTATGGGATTATTAAGCATGACTACGGGTATGAAAAGCATGTTCACGGGAACGATAAAACGAACAGCGCATGTGATGACCAGTACGTCTGAAGTTATATTTTTTGGTGTCCTCTTCAGCGAAGATGATGGGTGGCTTCGGGTCGCTACAGACGATATCCGGCTGGCTGAAATTATTGCTTTCCTACAGCCGGGGGACTGCGTTCGGATCGCGGTGCAGGGGAATATCGTGCAGGTAAAAAGCTGCTATCATCGGCTTATCGGGGTGGATATTACCTGAAGTCGTTTTCAGAGCTTATCTGCCGTGCTTAAGGACACAACATGGTGCTACGGAAGATATATAAACTGAGAATGATGAAAAGACGGCGTCACTTTAGGCTTTGGCCGCCTTGGTTCTGTTTATGGCAGTATCGGTAAGCACATCACTATGAGTAGAAGGTCACTCAACGATTCTTTTCTTTAGAGATGTGACAAACTGCCCTCATTTTAGGGTATGAGTTAGTCAAAGTCGGCTAGGATATTTTGAACAGTAAAATGTGACAATCTGCCCTCAAAATTCATTCCCATAGCCCCAAGTGTGACAAACTGCCCTCAGATACTATGGTTTGAAGAGCAATTTGATGTTGGAGCCACTTATGATTGGCAAATTGGCGAGGTGATACTGAGATATAAGAAATCAAGGGTGATTTGTCACAGTTCCATAAAATTGAAAATGATGTGAGAAGTGACTCTACCTGATTTTTTCTCTGTGTAATCAACTCTCATTGGGGTGCAAGAGTTAATTTCTGCAACCATTGGAATGAGAAATCTTCTGCGGAAATCTGGAAGACGTTGGTAACTTTGTGGCAATTGATAGCGCTCGATCATCCAGTCAATACTCAGGATAGCGACCCCTGTACTTCTGTATTGGCATAATGATTCATATAAGCGCATGGCATAAGGACTGGTAATTTCTTTAGTTTCACCAAGTCGGAATTGCGTAAAACGGTTCTGTAGACCAATAAAAAACGGAATGAGGTATGGATTTAGATGGATGATGTAAAGTCCACGGGAGGGTCTGTGGGCTCGTTTGATGACCCAAGGATAGGCATCATAAGCCTTTTCATCACCTTGGTCTTCGTCAGGTCTAAAGAAAATAACCTCTTTACCAACAAAATTTTTCGATGCATTTCGTATGTCTTTACTTGCTTCAGCTGAAGTCAAATTAAAAGTCTTTGCATATTCAGCCACTGTAATCTCACAAATGCCGTTGTGCGAAGGTTCAGTCCCCTCACCTGATGAAATATCAGCTTTACGTATCTGATCTACAAAAAGATACAGCATCCGTTTTTGGTCACGAGATAAACTATAGGCAGCTTCTGTTAGTTCATTGGATTGAACAATCCGTTGTCCTATTTTGCGCGATTTAACCAATGCAATATCCAATTCAAGCATAGCTTTTCCCATAAGTAACTGTGACAAGTTTTTATGTTGTCACGGGATATGATACGAGTCAATAAACCTGTGAATTAAGCAATTTTTGAGGGCAATTTGTCACAGTTTTAAGGGCAAGTTGTCACGGCTTGATGGCATGTTGAGGGCAATTTGTCACAATTTAAGGGCAAGTTGTCACGGTTACACCCCTACAGGCCACGCCAGTCCTAGATTTCGTGCTGCTAAAAAGGTTTATAAATAAAACCTAAAACGTATTTTAAAAATATCTGATGTATATGTGGATAACTTTTCAGCTCAAGTGATTCTCATTTGAGAAATGCAATTTCTGTATGACACATATCTCAGAACACTGAAAAGTTGAAAAAACCCGTAACAAAGACTATAGTAATGCTTACGGGTATGGGGATGAGAAGATTTTCATGGGAATTTATTTAACACCTGAATTTGAAAATGATCGGAAAAAAGCACGCATCAGCGACAGTATTTTGTGTAAAGCAGCAAAGGCTATTTTTAACGGTTTACCTGGTGATCAACTAGGTAAATTCACCTTTAAAAAGCGGCTTAGTTTGCCCAGTGTAGGAGCCAGCGATGGGGCTAGATCGATCATTTTCTTCAATAATGGCAATAACGTTTTTTTCTTCGATATGTACCTGAAAAGTGAGCTTTCAAAAAAGAAGGGAAAAGAAATTGAAGATGACGAAATCGAGGCTTACTGCAAAATTGGCAAAGATTTTATAGCAATGACTCCGGAGCGCATAGAAGATTTGCTGGATGAAAAAGAACTAATCGAGGTAATTTGTAATGACACAACGACTTAAACGCATTCAGAGCATGGCTGAACGTTACAACAAATTGGGAGTTGTAAAAGATGACACAGTGACTGCTATCAATGCAGCAGTCGCGGCCCGTAATATTCCTGCAATTCGAGTAATGACAGGCAGCCAGATTAGAGAGGTCCGCACTCGCTACAACCTGTCTCAGGCAGCACTGGCAATCACTCTCGGAATGTCTGTAGAAAGCGTCTCAAAGTGGGAAAGAAACGAAAGCAAACCTAACAATGCTGCTTTGAGGATTATCAATATCCTCGATGCTAAAGGGCCAGAAGTGTTTATGGTATAAGCTCACTTAGCCATACCAAACCAATGAAAGTCGCGTAAGCGGCTTTTTTAATGCCTCCAGTAAACCTCATTCTGGTTTACAGCCTCTTTGCTTGCATCAGCGGCTGTTACTGTGACCTGCCCCCAGGATTAGATACAACCGTCAGTTAGTAATGTCGGTTTGTTTACCTTCACATTTTCCATTTCGCCACCGTGCTGCAAACTCTGATGGCGTCAGATAATTCAGTGCCGAATGTGGACGACACTCGTTATAATCCTGCCTCCAGTCGTTAATGGTTTTCCTGGCGTGAACGATATCGCTGAACCAGTGTTCGTTCAGACACTCATCGCGAAAGCGTCCGTTAAAACTCTCAATAAATCCGTTCTGCGTTGGCTTACCTGGCTGGATAAGCCGTAGTTCCACACCATGCTCAAAGGCCTATTGATCGAGCGCGCGGCAGGTAAATTCCGGGCCCTGATCGGTTCTTATTGTCGCCGGATAGCCCCGAAACAACGCGATGCTGTCCAGAATACGCGTGACCTGAACGCCTGAAATACCGAAAGCAGCGGTGATCGTCAGACACTCCTTCGTGAAATCATCCACACAGGTCAGGCACTTGATCCTGCGACCGTTGACCAGTGCGTCCATAACGAAATCCATCGACCATGTAAGGTTCGGCGCATCCGGGCGAAGAAGCGGAAACCGTTCGGTCGCCAGCCCTTTACGGCGTCGTCTGCGTTTTACGCTCAGTGGTGGTAAATACGGTATACCCGCTTGTGATTGACGTGAAGGCCCTCCCTACGCAGCAACTGCCAGATACGCCGATAACCAAAACGTCTGCGTTCAAGCGCCAGCTCGGTAATACGCCCTGATAAATGTGCATCAGCAGCCGGACGCTGAGCATCATAACGGCAGGTCGACAGGGACAAACCTGTAAGCCTGCAGGCACGACGTTGCGACAGACCGGTCGCATCACACATCAACATCACGGCTTCCCGCTTCTGGTCTGTCGTCAGTACTTTCGCCCCAGAGCCACCTGAAGCGCCTCCTTATCCAGCATGGCTTCGGCAAGCAGCTTCTTGAGCCTGGCGTTCTCTTCCTCAAGCGACTTCAGGCGCTTAACCTCGGGCACCTCCATACCGCCATACTTCTTACGCCAGGTGTAAAAGGTGGCGTCGGAAATGGCGTGCTTACGGCAGAGCTCACGGGCAGAAACCCCGGCTTCAGCCTCGCGGAGGATACTGATGATCTGTTCGTCGGAAAAACGCTTCTTCATGGGGATGTCCTCATGTGGCTTATGAAGACATTACTAACATCGTGGTGTATTAATCAACGGGGAGCAGGTCAGTACCGCCAAAGTGAAAATACTTACCATAACTAAAGTGCTGAGTGGTTTTGCAAAACACAAACAAGACGCATTGGAAAATCCTACAATTTTGGTGGATATTCCCTTCGTTAGATTTCTTTAAAAAATCATAACTTAATGATTTTATTTGTTTTGATATTTTATCTTTTTATTAAAATGATAAAAAAATAAAATATTATATTATGAAATTAATTTTATGATAAAGTATTAAAACTATACACATACAGGTGAGAATTCCTATGATTACGGTGATAGGTTCAAACAAAGGTGGGGCTTCAAAAAGCACAACTGCGACTAATGTTGCGATTGCTTTGGCTTTGCGAGGTAAAGACGTATGCCTGCTAGATGCTGATCTTCAGTCATCAGCGGCTAAGTGGCATGCTTCGCGTGAGGAGTATGATTTACAGCCCCGTATTACCCTTATCCAAAAGTACGGCAACATCAGTCAGACTTTACGTCAGCTCGATGAAAAATTTGATCATGTAATTGTCGATGTTGCTGGCCGTAACAGCCGAGAACTAGCCAATGCTGGAGCTGTAGCAGACATCATCATCGCGCCTCATCTTTGTTCGCAATTTGACCTGGATACTTTAGAAGAACTCGAAAGTCAGCTTGAGGCTTGGAAAGACCTCAATCCAGACTTGGTACTTTATATGTATCAAACGCGGGCCACGACTAACCCTGTGCTTCGTGGTAAAGAACGTGCCGAATTCCTCACATATCTAGAAGATTTTCCTACTCTATCGCCTCTTAATGCCATCAATTGCGAACGTAAAATATATCGAGATGTTGTTCCATTAGGTAAATCTGTTTTGGAAGCCACCAACAACACTGCAATCGATGAAGTTAATCAGTTAATTGAAGAGGTTTACGCTCAATGGCTCTAAGACCACGCTCTGCAAAAAAACCATCTGATGCTGAGGTAGCAGCTCTTGCTGACAAACTTACTGATAAACAGTATGGCGGCATGTCTCCTGATACGAAGACTGAAAAGCAAGTACAGCGCAGTCTTGCTCTACCAAAGTCGCTTGACCAGGCAATTACTAGAGCATCTGCCGAAAACAAACTTAGCGGTACTGGCCCGCAAAATACGAGCGCAGTTATCCGTGAAGCTTTAGAGCAATACCTTGAACGGCGTAAAAAAAATAATTTGATAGAATGATTTTCTATGAAAATGATATTTTATCAAAATATCAAAATATCAAAATATCAAAATATCAAAATATCAAAGGAGTTATGTTTGGATAGCGCAGCCTAGCGTATGGATGCTGTCGGCAGGTCTGACCATCTTGTGGTGTAAGCCGGGGAGAGCATGTCACGTTTCATCTGCCATTCGGGAGCAATCCCTCTTCCCGCAAACCATACTTTTCCCAGGCCAGAATTATTGATGCCATCGAGGACGTGCATCAGCGCGTCACTGGCAGGGCGGGGCTGGACTTCATCGAACAAATCCAACTGTGATACACCGTTTGGTGTGAAATCATTGAGCATGATTCCGGCCTTTGCGTACCGGCGGCCATCGTCCCAGATACGATCGAGTGCCTTCATTGCGGCCGCAATAATATCGCGGGTGTCTCGTGTCGGTGTGGTGAGCTTTTCAGTGGCCACGTTGCTGTAATAGATTTCGTTGACTGCGAAAGGTGATGTTTTCACGAAAACGGAAATATGCCTGCAGTACTGATGTTCACCCCTGAGCTTTTCCGCTGCCCGTTCGGCATACTGGCAGACAGCCTGACGCATCGCCTCATAGGTTGTGATCCTCTCGCCGAAAGAGCGGCTGCAGATAATTTGCTGCTTTGCAGGCGGGGCTTCCTCCAGGCTGATACAGCTTTCGCCGTTCAGTTCCCGACATATCCTTTCCAGGACAACGCTAAAGTTCTTCCTGATAAAAGTGGGATTTGCGCGAGCGAGCTGCAGGGCAGTGTGAATACCCATCAGGTTTAGCTTTTTTGAAATCCGGCTTCCGCAGCCCCAGACTTCCTGAACGGGCATCAGCGATAACAATTTTTCAGTCCGCCGGGGATTACCCGGCGTAAGAGCCAGTACACCCTTAAATTGTGGCCATTCCTTCGAGGCCCACTGAGCGGCTTTGGCCAAAACTTTGCCGGGTCCCATCCCTACACCGATTGTCAGGCCAGTTCCCTTCAGAACGTGGGCGCGCAGCTGGTGGCCAAAGGTTTCAAAATCCATGCAGTTATCGATGCTTCTGATATCAATAAACATTTCATCGACGCTGTATTGCTCCACGCGTGGCGAAAGTTCCTCTAAATGACTCATCACCCGTTGGGAAAATGAGTGATATAAGGAATAGTTGCTGGAGAACGCGTACACCTTCTCAGGGAACGACATCTGCTGGATCTGAAACCACGGCATGCCCATTTCTATGCCTAATTTTTTGGCTGCTGCGGATCGCGCCACGCAACAACCATCATTATTGCTCAATATTATCAAAGGTTTGCCGCGAAGTTTTGGGTTAAGAACCGCTTCGCAGCTTGCATAAAATGAATTTACGTCCGCCAGGGCAAACATCATTCACCGCCCCGGGTTTTATGCACAAAAGCCATCACGACTCCAAAAATCTGCAAGTCCTCCGGATAGATTGTCGGAAAGTTAGGGTTCATGGCCTGAAGCCCGGGGCGAGGTGTCAGTAACAGTCTCTTTACCGTGAATTCACCGTCTATCTCCGCTATCACAATGTCACCATGATGTGCCTCTTCTGCCTTATCTACGACCATCAGGTCACCGCTGTGCAAACCGATATCTGTCATCGAATTTCCAATCGCCCGGACGAAGAACGTGGAGGATTTTTTCTTTATACAGTAATCGTTCAGATCCAGTTCTGCGTCAGCGTAGTCGGCACAAGGGCTGGGAAAACCGGCGGGGCATCGTTCAATAAACAGGGGCAACGAAACCTTCACCGGATCAACGGCGACGGGAGTGATATGTAGCATGGCAACTCCTTTCAATAATGCTGTATATAATTACAGTATTATTGTTGTGAAAAATCAGACTTGCAAGCGCCGTATGGCTTCTTTTAACTAGCTCTCTGTTTTCTCAGGCGGAAATAATTCGTGGGAACATTCTTTGAACAAAATGCATTTCACCGCAAATTAATCACATTTTGATGATTTAATAATACTCATAATGAGTATTATTAATTGCCATTAGTCCTTTTTGGGGTATTATAGTTACTCTAATTGAGTAAATATAAGGGTGTGTCATGAAAAAGATGGGTTGTGACGACGGTTCGACGAACGTAAAACTGGCCTGGCGGGACGGCGATGAAATCTGTACCTCTGTCTCGCCGAATTCGTTTAAAGCGGGGTGGAAGGTCGCCGGGATCGGCAGCAGTGAAACGTACAACTATGAAATTGACGGGCTGAAGTACTCCTTTGACAGCGTCAGCCATCAGGCGATCAATACCACCAACATTGAATATCAGTATGGCGACACCAATTTGCTGGCCGTACATCATGCACTGCTCACCAGTGGCCTGCCGCCACAGTCGGTAAGCCTGACGGTCACCTTACCTATCAGTGAGTTCTACACCAGCGACTGTCAGCACAATGACGTCAACATACAGCGTAAAATTGACAACCTGCTGCGGCCGGTAACGCTGAACAAGCGCGAAACCTTCTCCATCGCGCATGTTGACGTCATGCCGGAATCGTTGCCTGCCGTGATATCGCCGCTGGAACATGCAGGGGTAGGGGCGCTGGAAACCTCGCTGGTGATTGATCTGGGGGGAACGACGCTCGATGCCGGTGTTCTGGTGGGGCAGTTTGAAGATGTCAGTGCCATTCAGGGCAATTCTACGATCGGGGTATCGATGGTGACACAGGCCACACTCACGGCACTGCGTATGGCCAACAGCGACACCAGCGCCTTTGTGGCCGATCAACTGATACAGCGACGGCATAACCGCGAGTTTGCCGCCACAGTTGTCAACGATGAGTCAAAAGTGGACTATGTGCTGGACATGATAAGTTCGTCCATCGAGCGACTCGGGGAACGGGTGGTCAATGAGCTGTCGGCGTACCGCCAGGTGAACCGGGTTTGGCTGGTGGGGGGCGGGGCGTCGCTGATTGAGGCTGCCGTGCGCCGTGCCTGGAAACTGGCCCCCGACCGTATTGTGGTGGTCAATGAACCCCAGACGGCGTTGGTTCGCGAACTTGTTTTACTTTAATTCCAAGGAGCGCTATCCGTGACCGACAAACGTAAGAAACTGACCGTCTATTTGCACCCTGAAGACGACAGTCAGGATGCCAGGGCGATGGAGATTATCGAGTCAGTTCCCCTGCGCACCCGTGGTGATTTTTTCCGGGCGGCGATCGTGGGCGGAAGCGCGTTATACCAGCTGGATAAGCGTCTGCCTTATCTGTTGTCCATGCTGTTCGATGGCCAGCTGACCGCCGACCAGCTGGTGGGTATTATTCAGCAAACGACGGGATGGCAGCCCACGACGGCCAGCATTCAGGATGTCATTGCCGCCTGCGCTGGCCAGGTGCCTGCCCCCACAGTGCTCCCGGAACCCACCGGCAGTACGGAAGGGGAAGGGCAGGCCCGAACAAATTTCAAACGCATGCTGAAAAAAGACTGAAGCCCTCCGGCGTGCCGGAAGATTTGTGGAGAGAACCATGTCATTTATGCTGTTATGCAAAGGGATAGTCGGACTGGAGACGCTGACGGGCAGGGCACGCAAAAGCGCGGCGGAGTGGTGTTTTCTCATCAGCTGCCTGTTTATTGTGCCGCTGCTGATATTTGACGGATTCAGTGTACCCGTGAAGATACTCCTGCAGCTGTGCTGGGCGATCGTGGTGGTACGCGCGGCCTTTCTGGCCTCTGAAACCTGGAAGAAAAACCGTAAGTAAAACCGATCATCGTTTTCCGCCGGCCCGCGTGCCGGTTTTTTTATGGCTACATCAGGCCGGGAGTGTGCGGTTTTCACATCAGCTGCAGACGATATGACGCTTCCTCGTCGCGGCTGTTCGTTCCTCGCGGTGCTGCGGTACGCCTCAGCCGAGTCTGCGGCGAGCGTTGCGGGTTTTTCCAGGGTGGACTTTTTTTCCGCTTTTCGACATTCTCAAGACGACGGCCCGGTCGTGCTGGATGGCATCAGAACCCGGACGCATGATAAGGGGCACTAACCACGCTGGAGGCATGACATGGTCATTAATCCCCGCTTTCCCAAAGAGCTGATTTTCTTCTCGGACGTCAAAGATGCCGTCGCTGACGCAGCGACCCGCATTTTTCTGACAGGTAAAGAAATCTGCCACGATACCCTGGTGGAATGCCTGGCCGACCGGCTGGCTTATGCGAAAATTATTGAAGACAACTATACGGCCGGCGTGATGCAGCAGGCGATTGACCTGCTTGAAGAGCATCGTGGCCACCTCTGAACCGCCCGCGACGAACAGAATGTCATCCTCATTCATCGTCTGACCTCAGGGGCCGGCCTGTCCGGTGTCTGTCCTGCTGCCATTCATTTCGCGTACCGCCCCGGTCGTCGCAGGCTACCGTCTCATTTCAAACCGCTTTCGGTTATCCACAGATTCACTGAGTAACTTCGGTATTCGCGGGGGATAAGTCGGTGGACCTTGCTGCGCCGGTCTTGTACCTGGTGGCCTTTTGCCCAAGGATGTCGCGTTGCTCCACATTTATGGCACCTCGCGGTGCCGCCCTGATTTGCTCACTTCCGTGCTATCCCTCCACGTCCTTAACGTTAGCGCCGACCCCGTGCCCGCACTGTAGCCGGGCCGCTGCGCCTGCAAGTGTTCACTCCGTCGTCTCCTCACCCGTTCGCACCCGTCACGGCGCATTCAGCCCGTTCCGGGTTTGCGCTGCGGCTTCCGGGGACGCACCTGCCTGCTCCGCTTTGCGCCCGTCTGTCGTGGGGGCACGGCGCCGGCCGGTTCCGGCACTCTCTGTGAGTAACACTATGTCCCGATATATCCAGGGTGACTGTCAGCAGGTCATGTCAACATTTCCGTCCCGTTCCGTGGATTTTATCCTCACGGATCCGCCTTACCTGGTGGGGTTTACTGACCGGTCAGGGCGGTCTATTGCCAACGATAAACAGGGGGACTGGTTACAGCCGGCCAGCCGCGAGATGTTCCGGGTGCTGAAAAACGATAGTCTGGCGGTCAGTTTTTACGGCTGGAACCGGGTGGATCAGTTTATGGCCGCATGGAAAGCCGCCGGCTTTCGCGTGGTAGGCCACATTGTTTTCACCAAGACCTATGCTTCGAAATCCGCATTCGTCGGCTATCAGCACGAAAGCGCCTATGTCCTCGCCAAAGGGCGCCCGCCGTTGCCGGAAAAACCGCTCTCGGACGTCATGCCCTGGCAGTACACCGGCAACCGTCACCATCCGACGGAAAAGCCCGTCTCTATCCTGCGGCCGCTGATTGAGTCCTTCACGCAGCCGGGGGCGATAGTACTCGACCCCTTTGCCGGAAGCGGTTCGACCTGCGTCGCGGCGGCGCAGTGCGGGCGACGCTGGATTGGCATCGAGTTAATGGAGGAGTACCACGCGGCGGGGCAGCGTCGCCTGGCGGAATTTCAGCGTCTGCGTCCGGCGGCGCCGGTTGCAGCCTTTCAGCAGTACGGGAGCCTGATATGAGCAACTATGCAGACAATATTGCCCTGCGTGTGGACGTGGCGGCGCTGGCGAACGCGACCTATGAACTTCGCGAGCAGTTCCGGGCGTTTGAGAAAAAATACTTCTGGGGCAGCGACGAGTTAACCCGGCGCCTGGCCGGGCAGGTGGTGAACCAGCTCAGCGGCCAGATGCTGGAAATCTATAAACAGGTGAACGAACTCGACCACGCCTTCAAAGACTGACCCCGGAAAGCATGGCCCCGCATTTGAGCGGCGGGGCTATAGCCTGATTGTTTGCCAGGCCGAACGTCAAAGGACATTGAACAGGGCGCTGCTGTGGCTTCGCCACCGCCGCTGCCCGCTCAATGCGCAATATACATGACGACGGGAGCCGGTGTACCGGGACGACCGGGCCTGTGCTGTCGAGTGATTTTCGTGAGGTAGCTTCTCCGCAACCTGCTGTGGCCTGGATTTATCTTCCGCTTCCTGGTCATCGATGGCTGGTTCCTGATTTTCACAACAAACCACCAGGGCTGGAACCTGTCCCCCTTCGGCTCATGACCAGCAGGCTGGCCAATCGTCGAGCCCGACTACGCTAACCGGCAAGCCGGTAAGCTCCGCGTAACCCCACAGGGGTTACGGCCTGACGGCTAGGGTCTGATGGTAAAAAGCCAGGTCAACCCCCGCAGGCGGCTGCGCCGCCGCACGGACACTGGCCGGTAAACCGGCCGCTAAGGACGCCGGCGCGTTCCCCGCCGTCGGGTGTGTGCATTCTGCGTGTTCCGGTTTTCACATCTCACGGCCGGCTCTTACGCGGAGGGCTGGGTGTAGCACCGCCGTCCAGGTTAACGCAAGGGTGAAATGCACGCCTGCGGCGCCCTTGCGTTCCCCCGTGCGTCGTCGCTACTTCGCCCTTTGCCGCGAAAGAACTCACCGAGAGATGACCATTAACCCGAAGGAGACCTGAAGAATGCACACACAAAACGTCAAGACCGCCGCTCCTGAATCTTCCGAAAGATGGGGGGCGAAAGAACAACGCGTCCTGTTGCCTGCCGGTGAATTCACCCGTCAGCAGGCGGAGGCCGTAGCAGCGGCATACAGCAATATCGCTATTGAGGACGATCAGGGGACGCATTTCCGCCTTGTCCTGCGCGTGTTCGGGCAGATGGTCTGGCGGGCGTGGAATTTCCAGCCTGATGCGGGGGCAGAGTTTAACAAATTCATCGTCAGCAACGGTGTGAGAAAGCAGTAAGGCAGTGAAGTGAGGTGCCGGACGATTGGGTCGTCCGGCAGACATAAATCAACACTTACGAGGTATCAAACTATGTCAGTAACCGAGTCTAAAGCAGCATCTACAACCCGTAAAGCGGCAAAAAATCCTAAAAACGCCGCGCAGAGCGCCGCCGTGGAGCAGGCACTGGAAAATACGCCGGTCGAGATGGTGCCCCTGAGCCAGCTGGCACTGTCACCGCTGAATGTGCGTAAAGTGTCCCCCGATCCGGTGAAATTGCAGGAACTGGCAGACAGCATTCGCGCCGTGGGCGTGTTGCAGAACCTGATCGTACATCTGTTGCCGGATGGTCTGCTGGGTACCGCCGCCGGTGGCCGCCGTTTTCGTGCCCTGAACATCCTGCTGAATAACGGGATGATCACCGCAGATTACGCGGTGCCGGTGAAGACCGTCAGCGAAGATATGGCAAAAATCGTCTCCGCAACGGAGAACTTTCAGCATGAAGAGATGCACCCTGCCGACCAGATTGCGGTGTTTGGTGAAATGAGCCACGAAGGGAAAACGGCGGCACAAATCGCGGGTGTGCTCGGCTACAGCACTAAACACGTTCAGAAATTCATGCGGCTGGCAGGCATGGCTCCGGCGTTGCTTGCGGCGCTGGCCGAAGACAAGCTCAACGTTGACCAGTTGCAGGCCCTGTCGGCCAGTGAAGATCAGGAACGCCAGCTGAACGTCTGGGAAAATGCCTTCGGCTATTACCGCAACCCGAAGGAACTGCGGGAAGCAGTGCTGAAGGGCGAGGTGCCCGCTGCAGGCAACCGCCTGCTCGACTTTGTCGGGCGTGAGGCTTACGAACAGGCAGGCGGCGGGTTCCGCTACGATTTGTTCTCTGATGAAGGCTTTATCGGTGATACCGTGCTGCTCCACACCGTCGCCCGTCAGAAATTGACAGATATTGCCGCCGGCATTGCGCAGGCCGAAGGCTGGTTATGGTCGGAGGGGCGCACCGAGGGGGTGAGCACCTACGGTGAAGATGCAGAGCGTTATCTGTTACTCAAACAGCCTGCCGGTGAACTGACTCCCGAGGAACGTGCGCGGTTTGATGCCCTCGGTAAGCAGCTGGAAACGCTGTCTGAGCAGGATGATGACGAAGACGCAGACCATGACGCACTGGAACTGGCCGCAGATGGCTGTCAGGCCGAAATGGACGCCATCGAAGCCGCCGCAAACATCCGGGCATGGGATGCCGATGTTCGTGCCCACGGCGGCGTGGTGGTGTCACTGTTGCACGGGGCGATTTCTGTCCGTCGCGGCGTGATGCTGCGCAGCGACCTGCCGGAAATTGCCGCAGATGATAAAACCGGTGTTAATCAGCACCTCAGCAGTATCCGCACTGAAGGCAGCGAAGAAGAATCTGCGCAACCACAGGCCAAACCGCTGAGCGCCGCACTGGTCAAAAGCCTGTCCAGCGAGCGCACCTTAGCCGTACAGGCGGCACTGGCGGCACAACCTCAAATGGCACTGGTGATTTTTGTGCACGATTGCCTGAAATCCACCTTCAATTACCACTCCTTCGTGGCATCCACCCTCAAAGTTTCGCTGCATGCTCACACCGGCAACCTGCTCGACAATGCCCCGACCGCAAACGACGGACTGGCGATGCAGCATCTTAACGCCATGCACGAAGCGTGGCAGGCACAGCTGCCGGACAACTGGCACGAAAGCTGGGACTGGTTACTGAAGTGGGATACGCAGCAGCTGATTTCTGTCATGGGCTACTGCCTTGCCAAAACGCTCAACGGGGCATCAGAACGCCTGAGCCACAAAGACAGCAAGGCAGGAAAAGAACTCGAGCCGGTGGAGGCGATGCTGGGCTTCACGCTGCGTGACTGGTGGCTGCCGACGAAGGCCAATTTCTTCGGGCGTATCAGTAAAGAGCAGATTTCCGACAGCCTGTCGCAGGCCGGTCTGGACGGCACGGCACGGGACGCCCTCAAAATGAAAAAAGCCGAGGCAGCAGAACTGGCTGAAGACAAAATCACACTGACCAGTTGGGTGCCTGAATGCTTGATGGCTGTCTGTGAGCAGCCGGACGCTGGTACGGATACTGACACTCACACCGCCGCAGCCATTGCCGCCTGATAAGGAGACGCCGCTCCGTGAAGGAGCGGCATATAACACCATGAAAAACCGTCAACCTCATTTTCTTGCCAACCTTCTGGGCTGCCAGCCAGCAGGGGCAGACATGTCTCCCGAACTGCGTGGCAACGTCCGTCAGATGTTTACGGATTCAGTTTTGCAAAACGTTGATCTGCCCGCTGCATGGTCTGTTGATGTGCCTGCGCCCTGCGAAGAGGGGTTTCTGTCGAGCTGCTGCGTACTGACGGCGGCGCCTGATATCCGGCTTATCTTCGGGCATGGCGGCGCAGATGCCCCCTTCTGGTCGATGGGGCTGTTGTTTGACAACGATTTATCGGTCGCGTGGTTATTTGTGTCTGAGGTTATCGATAACGCTGCAATAGCGGCTATCGGGCGCGAAATTGAGCGCATCGATGAGTATGTGCATGCGGGATATACCGGCGCGGGCAGACTGGCCGCCGCCTTGCGGTTTACGGGGGTGGCCGTATGATCCCCCGCTCACATGCGTTAGTCCCGTTACAGCCTCAGCGGCGGGCAGCCATGCAGGCCATTGGTTATGTTGAAAGCCGCAGTGAGACGGCCCACCGGATGGGGAGATACCCCTATGCCCATGCCTTTTTCCGGTTTATGGGCAAACCGGCTATTGGCGTAGACGACATCCGGATGCTCGACGGTACTTTTGACCCCAGCCAGCGGGGGCGTCCGGGTAAGGAGCGATATATAGCCGCCCTCGATATGCTTATTTCGACACGGGGCGCATCGTGCCCCTCTCCGTTGTCGGGCGGAGTAGGGCACAGCCTGTTCCCTGAAGTTGAACGCAGAGAGCGGCAGCGGGGGGAACAGCGTGCCCGTCTGAAGGCTAACCGCAGGCAAAATGTTGAAGCAAAAGCAGGGGAACAGAAGCGGATACGCTATGAAACGCTGTTGGGGCAGGCTGAGATCGAGCTGGCATTTTGTACCCCGAGCACGGTCAGGCCGTGGTACGACAACTGGTCGCGCAGAGACTTGCTACTCCACGATTTAGGCGAACTGGTTTACGCGTGGTTTTCACGCTTTCCCAGTCTCGGGCATTTTGACCGGTACTTTCTGCGGTATGAACCGCTGTGGGTGGTGATGCTGGAAGTAAACCGCCACGCTGACGAACAGAGTGAGTTTGAGGTCTACCTTGATCGCCTGATGCTGCCGAATCGTCTGTCTGACCTGGAGAGAAAAGAAAGATAAACCCGCAAGCTGCTGCGGCTGCGCCGCGGCGGATTTGCTTTGCCTCCGGTCTGTTTCACCGGCTTCTCTCTTTCATTCCTTTCGTACGTTTCCTCTCCTGGCTTCCCCTGTTCTTCTTCATTTGCTTATTTCTTTGATTCTTCTCCCTGTCCATCGATGTCCGGCTTTTCTTTTCCACAACAAACCACAAAGGCTGGAACCTGTCCCCCTTCGGCTCATGACCAGCAGGCTGGTCAATCGTCGAGCCCGACTACGCTAACCGGCAAGCCGGTAAGCTCCGCGTAACCCCTGTGGGGTTACGGCCTGACGGCTAGGGTCTGATGGTAAAAAGCCAGGTCAACCCCCGCAGCCGGCTGCGCCGCCGCACGGACACTGGCCAGCGACGCTGGCCGCTAAGGACGCCGGCGCGTTCCCCGCCGTCGGGTGTGTGCATTCTGCCGGATGCGGTTATCCATCTCGCGGCAAGCCCTTACGCGGAGGGCTGGGTGTAGCACCGTCGCCCAGGTTAACGCAAGGGTGAAATGCACGCCTGCGGCGCCCTTGCGTTCCCCCGTGCGTCGTCGCTACTTCGCCCTTTGCCGCGAAAGAACTCACCGAGAGATGACATTTAACCTGAAGGGGACCTGAAGAATGCACACACAAAACGTCAAAACCGCCGCTCCTGAATCTTCCGAAAGATGGGGGGCGAAAAGCACGTCCCTGCGCATGGACGGCTTCATTACTGATATTTCGTCGTCCCATCCGTTTGACGTGATCCGCGCGGACGTAGTGATTTCCCGTCTGGAAAAGCAGGCTCATGCAGGGTGCGGGTTGCATTACGAGATTTACGAATCCCGCCTGATCGGCAGTGCGTTAGATCATCTTTCCCGTCTGCCGATGAAAGACCGTCCGGTCTTTATCGGCACGGCAGACCGCAGAGGGATCGCGCTGACGTGGGCGGCAGAGGAAAAGGCTCAAAACGCCTATTGCGAATTAATGGCAGAGATTGCGGCAGAGCAGGAATAACAGCCGACGGCGGGATTGTCCCGCCGTCAACATCGAGGAGAAAAACCATGTACACACCTGACATCATCACCGGCGACGCGGGTAAAAACCGGTTCGAATGGAGCGCAGGCGCGGAGGCCGCTTACTGGGAGGCACGGGCAAGATCGTATGTGACCGCGCCGGTGGAAATCGACCTGCACAGATATATGGACGTGCTGGGGACGTTACCGCCGCTGGACTGGCAGGGCGATCGGGACAGCGAATCATTCAAGTTTGCCGAAATGATGTGCGGCAGCGTGACGGACATTTACGCGAAAGTCGAAGGCCGGTATTTCCAGCTATGCGATGAATGCACCCTGAGCCATGCCGACATTGTGGGACGTATTAAGGAGGTGTTAGGCAAAGAAACCGTATCGCAGAAATGAAAAAAGCAGACTTTCGTCTGCTCTCTCGTGCCGGTTGTTCCCCTAGGAAGGTCTGACCGGCTATCAATACTCGATTGGAGTTAATGCTATGAATATCGACCCGCAGATAATTGCATCCCCCGCGCCGTTTGTAAAGTCTGAGACGGCAAAAAAACACCCGCGCATTGTGCGGGAACCGTTGAAAAGTCAGGACATCGCCGTGTCGTTTAAGGCGCTGGGACGTCATATCGCCAAATGTCAGCGCAAACGCCAGTCCGTCAGGGTGCCTGCCATGCGGGGCAGTGAACTCGGTCAGGTGCTGCGCACGCTGGAACTGAAACGGGCTTACGCCTGATCCCTTTGCCGCCCTGCGGGGCGGCAATTCAATGACTTTTTGGGGGCCGTATGAGTAAACAACTGATGTTCAGAGCGGAAACGCTGAAGCCGGTCATGATGGATCTGAAAACGAACGGCGGCGCGTTGCTGCTGGTCGGTGAGGAAGGCATTTTTCTGACCGCTGAAAAACCGTCTTACGTGGGGGCAAAACGCACTATTGCCTATGCCGAAGGGTTTGATCTCGAGCATTGGGATGATATCGGGGAGCTGTTTGTCGCAATGGATGAAGCGACAGGCATTGAGGGGGCAATGTTGGAAGTTCTGAACGTTGAACCTGAGATGCTGGAACTGCTGACTAGCCGCGTTGCCGATCTGACGGTGAGCATTGATGGCGGTGAATTTTCCCTGAGGGCGGCGGTGTGTGAAACGGGCAAAACAGCATGAGCCAGTTATCTTTTGATTCGCTGTTTTCTCAGCCTGAAATACCGGAGTCCAGTGCAGTTAAACCGGTTTTCGTGACAGCCGTACCGCACGCTGACGTGATTGTACCTTCCCGGCCTGTGCGCGACAGCGCCGTTTCGCCGCTGGATAATCACCGCAAAGATTTTGTGAAACTGTTTCGTGAAACGGCTCGCTATCACAACCGGTATCAGGTGTTCAGGGACTTTGTGACGATGGCCGCCGTGGCTCTGGAAAATGCCATTTTGCAGTGTGACGAGCTGGAAAATGAATATTTTCAGACGATAGCCGGTTACGAAAAAGACGATTTGAACCGCATGGCACGCTTACTGGCTCTGGTCACGGAAGGGCTTGATGCCGGTATGTGTGATTTTCTGGGTTCCATTTTTATGGAGCTGGAGATCGGCAGCAAGGACATGGGGCAGTTTTTCACTCCGTTTTCCCTGAGCGAGCTGATCGCGGGGCTGGTCATGGGGCAGCGCGTGCAGGAGCTGGCGGATGGTGCGCCCTATGTTACGCTCGATGAGCCGACCTGCGGCGCAGGCGGTATGGTGATCGCCGCCGCTAAAGTGCTGCTTGACCGTGGCTATAACCCGCAGACGCAGCTGTTAGTGCAGTGCACCGATCTGGATCCGGTGGCGGCGCGTATGTGCTTTGTGCAGCTGTCCCTGCTGGGCATTCCCGCCTGTGTCAGGATAGGCAACTCGCTGAGCCAGAAAATCACCCGAGAAATGTACACGCCATTCTGGTATCGCATTAAGGGCAGTTGCCGGACATTCTGAGGAGAGGGCAGGGAGCAATCCCTGCTTTTAGCCCGCCAAACACTCTCAGCAGTCAAACTGCTGCGGCTGCGCCGCGGCGGTCATGCTGCTTCTCCGGCCTGTTTCTCCGGTTTCTCTCTTTCATTACTTTCGTACGTTTCCTCTCCTGGCTTTCCCTGTTCTTCTTCTTTTTCTTCTTCCTCTGACTATTCCTTTGACCCTTTTCCCTGGTCATCTGTGTCCGGCTTTTCTTTTCCACAACAAATCACCAGGGCTGGAACCTGTCCCCCTTCGGCTCATGACCAGCAAGCTGGTCAATCGTCGAGCCCGACTACGCTAACCGGCAAGCCGGTAAGCTCCGCGTAACCCCTGTGGGGTTACGGCCTGACGGCTAGGGTCTGATGGTAAAAAACCAGGTCAACCCCCGCAGCCGGCTGCGCCGCCGCACGGACACTGGCCAGCGACGCTGGCCGCTAAGGTCGCCGGCGCGTTCCCCGCCGTCGGGTGTGTGCATTCTGCGTGTTCCGGTTTTCACATCTCACGGCCAGCTCTTACGCGGAGGGCTGGGTGTAGCACCGCCGCCCAGGTTAACGCAAGGGTGAAATGCACGCCTGCGGCGCCCTTGCGTTCCCCCATGCGTCGTCGCTACTTCGCCCTTTGCCGCGAAAGAACTCACCGAGAGATGACATTTAACCTGAAGGGGACCTGAAGAATGCACACACAAAACGTCAAGACCGCCGCTCCTGAATCTTCCGAAAGATGGGGGGCGAAAACCACGACGCTGCGCAGGGGCGGTTTCATTACTGACATTTCGTCGTCTCATCCGTTTGATGTGATCCGCGCCGACGTGGTGATTTCCCGGCTGGAAATTTATGCAGGCAACACCTGCGGCCAGCATGCCGAAATTTACGAGTACACCCTGATTTCCAGCGCCGTCGCGCACCTGAAACGCCTGCCGGAAAAAGACCAGACGGTGTTTTTGCAGGCGGCGGAAAAGAAAGGCCTGACGCTCACGGACGAGGAAGTTGTCCGCACCGCAAACGCCTATTGCGACCTGCGCAATGAACTGTTTGAAGAGGAATAGCGTCTTTGTCGGGCGGTGAACGTCAGCTGCCCGGCGCGCTTTTCATGACTCACACCTGACCCAACAACATGATCAACATCGAGGATAATATTATGCGTTTAGCGTCTCGCTTTGGTGCCAAAAATCAGATCCGCCGTGACCGTCCGCTGACCAATGACGAGCTGGCCAGCGTCGTCCCGAGCGTGTTTTCAGAAGAAAAACACGGCTCCCGCAGTGACCGTTATACCTATATTCCGACCATTCAGCTGCTCGACAGCCTGCGCAAAGAAGGCTTTCAGCCGTTCTTTGCCTGTCAGACCCGCGTGCGGGATGAGGCCAGGAAAGGCCATACCAAACACATGCTGCGGCTGCGCCGCGAAAATCAAATCAACGGCTGCGAAGTGCCGGAAATTATCCTGCTCAATTCACACGACGGCAGCAGCAGTTATCAGATGTTGCCCGGCATTTTCCGCTTTGTTTGTTCGAACGGCATGGTGTGCGGTGAGGACTTTGGCGAGGTGCGTGTCCCCCACAAAGGCGACGTCACCGGGCAGGTTATTGAGGGGGCGTATGAGGTGCTCGGCATCTTTGACAAGGTCGATGAGCACATGAATATCATGAAAGACATGCCCCTCAACCGGGATGAACAAGACCTGTTTGCCCAGGCGGCGCTCATGTATCGCTACGGGGAAGACGATAAAAAAATCCCCGTTACCCCGGCGAGTGTATTAATGCCACGACGCAGAGAAGACTGCCAAAATGATTTGTGGGTGACCTTTCAGCGGGTGCAGGAAAATATGATTAAGGGCGGCTTAACCGGTCGCAACGAAAAAGGAAAACGCACCACGACGCGCGCGATTAACGGTATTGACGGCGACGTGAAATTAAACCGGGCGCTGTGGATGATTGCCGAGCAGTTTAAAAAAATGAAGGCGTAACATTTTGCATTTACATTAGGGAGAGTGTTCGCTCTCCCTGTGCATAAGGTCAACAGTATGGAAAAGATTCACGGCATGACATGCAGCACGGCACATATAACGCCGGGCGATGGGGAAATTTTATCGCAATACGTTAACGAAAAATTCCCCTGGGTATTTGACACCGGCTATGGCTATCTTTTAATGCTGCGTGAATACCGGTATCCGGTATTGAAATTAAAAGAAATGGGGATTTCAAAGCCCGTGAGGAAGTTGGTGTTTTGTATGCGCAAACAACATCAAATAGGGATGATCTGTTTTGACCCGGACGCTGATACTCTTGACGGGTACAAAGTTTTTGAATGGTAGCGGTTTATCTGTCCGGCGCAATCGAAAAGCGCCGGATATTTCCCATCATTACCCGATACTCCCCCCGAAGTATTTCCCTTCCCGTGCCATAAAATCAGAAAACGTATACGAATGCCTCACAATTCCATTATTGATTATTTTCTTTTGTGTCTGTATTTACGGATGCCGATGACCTGACCAGAAGCGGATTTTCGTCACGCTGGGCGGTTTGTTTATTTTGAATCATTTGTGTAGCCAGCAGGATGCGATATATATTTTTAATATCGGTTGAGTAGGCGCGTCGCTGCACGATGAGCTTCGGTGACGGACCGGTGTTATACATCCCGACGCTGTCCCAGTTTTTACCGTAAGCCCGGAAATTGTGCGCGAGTACCCAGGCGCCGGTGTAAATACAGGTACAGGGTTCTTTCAGTAACCGTTCACGGGTAATATCAAATTTTCGCAGCGCCGCATAATGTGAACTGTTAACCTGCATGCCGCAGACATCTTCTGTTTTATTACGGTTACGGTCATTAATGGCGTCCATTCTGAGCCGCGACTCTTTTATTGAAATTGCGGTCAGTAAAAGCGGGTCAATACCGTAATCGCGTCCCGCCTTGTTAAAACACATTTCCGGGCTGGCCTGGGCAGAAAACACCGCCGCCAGCGTAAGCAGAGCACACAATTTCATTATTTTATATTCCCCAGGAATGCGCCGGATAAGCGCGGCGTGATTTCTGGCGAAAATACGCTTTCACCTTTCCCGATGCAAGATAATTAGTTACAGACGCGCACAGGGCGCTCTGCGAACGCCTTCTGATGTCACCACGGAATTAAATAAATCAACAGAATAGGGATATTTCACCAGGCCGCTTTTTCTTACAACTTACATCACACCCCACGCAAGATTTCATCTTGCAGTTTTGTTGTTGTAATTCATGGTGTTAACCGTGATTTTTAATGTAATTTTACAAGCATCCCGGAAAGTGTGTGCTAATTAGCACACTCTGCAGTGCTGAATGGTGTGTTAATGAGGTGCCGTATTGTGTGTGTTTACAGTGCCTGATGGTGTGTTAATTCGGCACTCTAACCAGCACCGTATGGTGTGATAATGGTGTGTTTTGTTAAATATCAATAAATTAAATAGTTCACAATGGTGTGTGGTGCTTAATCCACACACCCATTTTTTGGATTGGTGCCTAATTAACACACATCAAAATACCCGTCAGTGCTGGCAAATACGCCTAAAAATGGCGTGCAGTGCCTGATTCACACACATGAAATTCTTCCACAGCGCTGGATTAACACACCCCAACCAAAACGGACGATGTTAATTTGCAGTGCCGTATTGACACACACTGAGTTTCGGCAGAATAATCGCCACCAACAGAATAACACCTTTCGCTTTATCTCACCCATGCGGTTGCCTAATACCTCGGGAAATAACGCGAACATCACCGGCAATAAACCCCAGCCGGACACACAGGAAAAAGAGATGGCCAGACGCAATATTTATTTCAAAGAAAAAACCGAAAGGGAAGTGTTGGAGCTGGTGCAGATTGAGCTGCAAAACGGTGCCACGCACGGCGAGGTGAACTTTTCCTCCGTGGTCAATGAACTGGTTAACATCGGGCTGATGGTAAAAAAACACCAGGGAGAAGGAAATAGCTTTGACCAGGAAGGGTTTAACCGGGATTTAATGCGCAAAGTTTCCGGCAGCCGTGAAGGCATCAGCATTATGATGGCCATGATGTCAGAAATATATTTGCAGCTGCGCGGTGAGAGCGGGAATGAAAAACTGGAGGAACTGCTCGACAGAAACCTCTCCGGTATGAGCGCTGCCGAAGACAGGTCAGAGTCAAAACATTTTATTGCAGAAGAGTGAAGTTTATGCCGGGCTGGTTGCCCGGCATACCTTGTCAGGATAACTAAGATCCCAATTCGTTATTTTCCTTATTCGTTAACGGGTTCTCCGCCACCGCCACCTTAGACACAATGAATTCATCGAACAGCATCGCCAGCGAACGCAGTCGTTTTATTTCCTCATTTTCGGGCAACTGCTGCTCAGTGAAATAATTGAGTGACCCTAACAGGCGCTGAACGATTTCCTGATTCATACTGCGCTGATTAAACCGCGCGCTGATTTCCATGTCCTTTTTTAAATTCACCGGGAAACTGCTGCTGAAGCGGCGCATTTTACCGGCCACAAACTGCCGCTTATCATCCACCACCGTGGCTTCCTGGGCATATTTTTCCCGCAGCATATCCAGGTGCGCCTGAATAAACTCATCAAACAAACGGGCCAGGGCTAATAATCGCTCTCCCTCCTCGGTTTTAATAATGGGTTTTTTCGGGGTGAAATCCAGCGACTGAATCAACCGGCCCACCACCTCATCGTTCATGCTGACCCCGCGAACGCGGGCGGCAATGCGCAACTCCAGCAGCAGATTTTCAGGCGCCCAGAGTACGCGGTAACGCACTTCGCCCATCGTATATTTTCTCGGACGGCCGCGCCGTTCGTATATCTTCTCTTTTACTTTCATATTTTTGTGCCTGATTGAAATAACACAGGAAATGAGAGTGTGAGCCTACTACCGGTGAATGATAAGAAATATCTTAGAAACTGAAAAAACTGTGATATGTGTCACAGTTTTTTTTTTTTTGACTCAATGTAAGATAGGCGGGCGTTACGTCTGTTTACGCACGCTGACATTTTTATTTCTCAAATCGAGGTTTTTTATAATGAAATCAGTGATGAACGATTCCGGTATGACGGAAGGGGTAGCGGTAGCTTTGCCTGAAGGGGGACATAATCTCCAGAAAGGGGGTATCGGCAACCTCCCATTTTACTTTAGTGCTTTTTATTCTCACCGTATTAAACCCGTTATTTCGCAGTCTCCCGCCGCCCGGCGAAATCTTATTTTCTTTGCGCTGGCCCTCGCGGTTGTTATTTCCCCTCACCTGGTTCACGCAACGGATTTAATGGCCACGCAAAAAGCGGATGCCAATGATACTTTTGGTCACGGCTCGACGGTGGAGTGGGTGTTATACGTGGCGGAAATTATCGTGTCGGTGACCGGTTTTATTAAAACCCGTAACCCGATGGTATTCGCCGGCCTTATTATGCTCATCCTTATCACCCGCGCTTTCTTCGCCCTCATCAATTAATTCCTCCTATGGACCAGGACTCGTTGAAATATCGATTCCCGGAAACTCTCAATCAGCAAAAACGCGTTGCCGGACTGCCACCCGAAGAAGCCTTTGTGCTTTTAGCCTGTGGGGTGACGGGGTTCTTCTGCGACATTTTTATCGTGATGCTGTGCGTGGGTGCCGTTCTGTGGCTGCTTATCCGACACCTTAAAAAAGGCCAGGGCTCATGGTGGCTCTTAAACCTTCTTTACTGGTATCTGCCAACGGTGCTTTTCCGGGTGCAATTCAGGCGGGTGCCTGATTCAGGCAACCGTCACTGGATGCAGTAACGTGTGCGCCACTTTCGGGTGGCGCCTTTTCCCTGCCCGAAGGAAGAAACGATGAAGTATCAAGTGAAAGAAACGCGAAACCGGGTGACGATGCTGGCTCTGGCGTCACTCGGTTCGCTCCTTGCTCTGAGCCTGGTGGGTACCTGCATCACCGGCGCAATGGCCTGGCATTTTGCGACCACGCAAAAAACCATCACCACCCCGATGTTATTTGACCGGTCATTCACCTCCGATGCGTCGCAAGGGGATGCCAACCTGAACAACATGCTGGTGCGCTCGTTTGTTAACTTACGCCTGAGCGTGACGCCTGACACCGTTGACAGTCAGCACGCCGCCCTGTTGCGCTGGGTACCGCCCGAAGCCCGCTCTGAGCTGAAAAAAGCGCTGGCCGTCGAGGCGGATTACATCAAGAAGAACGGCATTTCCACGGTGTTTCGCATCGAGGATGAGGCGTTCGACCCCGCGACCGGTGACATCATCGTCAGCGGCACGCTCTCTGCCAGCACCTCTAACGGCAGCCTGAAGTTAGACATCCCCGATGTGCATAAAGCCTACCGGCTCAACGTGAAATATGTGGACGGCATCATCCGTCTGACCGCCTTCCCCGAAGTGCAGCCCCCTCAACCCGTGTCAAAACAGCATCAGGGATAACCGCATGAAAGCACGACTTCTTGCCGCTTTCGTCGCCGGCCTCTGCCTCACACCGGCGGCTATGGCCGACGTCAGCGGCCCGGCGGGCACCGTATTTGAAAACGATGCGCACCTGAAAGCGCAGCTGAGCAATACCAGCCCGAACAAAATTGTCATTGAGGGTGAGCTTATCACCCGCGTCACCGGCCCCGACGGGGCCTTTACCCAGGAGAACACCGAAGACGGGGCGCTGCTTATCACCCCGCTGACCGGTCAGAACTTCACGCTCTTTCTGGAAACGGCCAGCGGCATCGGCGCCTCTCTGGACGTGACGCCAAAACCGGGCAGCGGACATACGCTGCACCTTATTCCCGCCTCAGTACCGCTGAAGGCCAACCCGGATGCAAAAGCCTGGGAGGAAAGCCAGCCGTGGGAGAAAACGCTGGTGAGCGTGGCCCGCACGGTGGTGAACGGCGGCGTACCTGACAGCTATATCGAAGCCAAAGCGGCGCGCGGACCTGCCTACAATCCGATGCCGGGCGTCCTGCTGACACCTGAACGCCAGCTGGTCGGCTCGCACCTGCTGGTCATGCGCTATCGCATGAAAAACACCGGCTACATCACGCGCCCGCTGTCAGAAAAACAGTTCTGGCAGAAGGGTGTCCGTGCCGTGATGTTGTCCACCCATAACCTTTACGCCGGCGGTGAAGGGTACGTGTGGGTTATCTTCTCCACGGCAACGGAGGGCGGGGTATGAGCAACATCAACACCACGACCCGCCGCAAGCAGTGGGTCATGACCGGCGTGTGTGTCGCGGTGGCCCTCGGCGTCGGGGGCGGGATATGGGCTTATGCTCACCATCAGTCAGCGCTGAAGAACCCGACCAAACCCAAAGCTGTCGATATGACTGGCGGCGTTGTCACCAGCTCCTTTACCGACAACCTGGCCACGGCGGCACTGGCTCAGCAGCAAAACAAAACCTCGGCGCTGGAAAGCAGCGTGAACCAGCTTAAAACCGACCAGCAGCAGCAAAATGAAGCCCTCAAGCAACAGCTTTCTAAAATCATGGACGCCATGAGTAAGTTGCAAAGTCAGCCGCCTTCTGCGCCTGTGACCAGCGCACCGTCAACCGGGCCAGCCAGCGGCCCCGGCGCAGGCACAACAGGCCCGGTCGCCACCGGCCCGGCCAGCCCCGCGCAGTGGAACGTCACCGACCCGAACCGTGGGCCGGGGGGCGGGCAGGGCAGTCAGTTTTATCCGGGACAAGGTCAGGGCGCGGGCTTTTACCCCGGCACCGGCTCGGGCCATCTGGGGGGCATGACCAGTAAAACCTTCAGCTATACCTCACTGCAGGCTAAGAAAACCAAACTGCCGTGGATACCGTCCGGCTCCTTCTCGGAAGCCGTAATGATTGAGGGGGCGGATGCCAACGCCAGCGTGACCGGTCAGCAAAACACATCTCCCGTGGTCATCACCTTGATTGGCGATGTTTCCATGCCTAACGGTAAAACCTACAACATGGACCAGTGCCGCGTCACCGGCGAAATCTGGGGGGACATCTCCAGCGAACGCGGTGAGGTCAGAACCAAAAACATCAGCTGCATCCTGAAAAACGGCAAGCATATCGACATGCCGTTTGACGGACACGTGGCCTATCAGGGCAAGCAGGGTATTCGCGGCAAGCCGGTGATGCGTAACGGTCAGATCATCGGCTACGCCGGTATGGCAGGGCTGCTCTCTGGCTTCGGGGAAGGCATCAAGTCAGCCGCCACGCCGTCAGTCGGACTGGGTGCCACTGCGTCAGTGGGTGCCGGCGACGTGTTTAAGCAGGGGATTGGCGGCGGTGCCAGCAAGGCGGCTGACACGCTCAGCCAGTACTGGATAAAACGGGCTGAGCAGTATCACCCGGTGATTGATATCGGCGCGGGCAACAGCGTGACCGTGGTCTTCCAGCAGGGCTTCCGTCTGGAAACCATTGAAGACATTGAAGCGGATAAAGACAAAAAAGGTGACGCGCAAAATAACGTGCAGCAGGTGGCCGGTAATGCCTCCGCGCAGGTGAATAACGTCACCCGCGCCGCCGTCCTCAATCCTGATGAAGTGTTGCGTCAGGCGAGCCAGCTGAAGCTGGGCGATACCATTAACTGACAGGGGGAAGGGATATGGAACACTGGTACGTTGCACAGACGCAGTATGCACAGGAAAAACGCGCACAACAGCATTTGGACAATCAGGGGGTGACATGTTTCCTGCCGCTTTATACGGCACAAGCCATCACCCCCATGTTACTCGGCAGCCCGCTGATTAAAACGGTGTCACCTCAGGCACTTTTCCCCGGTTACATCTTCGTGCGTTTTGATCCGGAGGTTATTCACACCACCACCATCAAAAGCACAAGGGGGGTGTCGTCCTTAATCAGTTTTGGCGGCATGCCATCAGTGGTGCCCGATGAGGTAGTGGAGCGGCTGAAAACCCATGACTGCCTGTCACCTGCACCGACGATGCCGGTGCACGGTGACCGGGTGGAGGTTCTCAGCGGGGTGTTTGAAGGGCTGGAAGCCGTTTGGGACGAACCCAACGGAGCCAGGCGAGCCATGCTGATGCTGACGCTGATGAATCAGGTTGTACGGGTGCCGGTCAGCGGGCGTCGGGCACCGGAAACGCTGCGTGTCCGGGTGTTGGGGCGGGGAGCAGCGGCATAAAAAGGGGGGAACGTGGTGAAAAATCGGGAACAACGTATCCGGCTCGGCGCATTAAAAGTGCGTTACCGCCAGGCCTGGAAGCGCAAAGCGTCATCCTGTGAGTTGTCGGCCCTGCTCAGTGACATTGAAAAGCTTGAGCACGGCCAGTCTGATGCTGACGCCGGGAACGCGACGCAGCCAGCCAGTGGGCCGGAAGCCTGCCCTTCGGAATATTGAGGAGAACATGATGATGCTGAGTAAACACAACCGGTGGCCCTTTGCCATTCTTGCCCTGGCGTTTATCGCCTATTTTGGCGGCTGGGCCGCTATCAATCAGTTCGCGCATATACGGGCAGAATGGAACATATGGCGGTGCACGCTGCTTTTGGGGGGTATTTATCTTGTCAGTGTTTTCTTCGCCGCCAGACGAAAATCTTTCAACGGGAAAATCATTCTGACTGCACTCGGGTTCCCCCTCGTGTTGGGCCTGTTGGTTTTTACCTTTTGGATCATCGTGGCCTGGCGTCTCCCCGTATTAAACGCTGACGATATCAACGCACTCTTTTTGATAGAAGCCTGCTGCGTGTTAACGGGGGGAGTGATGGCAAAGTTATACGAGGTTTATGGCGTATGAACCATGACGAATTGAACGCGATTGCGGCGAAGTGGTGTAAGCGTCCTGCGAGCGGTAACGGCCCCGGCTGTCAGGTGGCATTAACGGAGGTGGGCGGGCTATACGGTGGCGAGCGCGCAGATGTCTTTGCGTACCGGTGGGGGTTTGACGGCGGTTCGGTGGTGGTGGAGTCCAAGGTCAGCCGCTCTGATTTTCTGGCTGACCGGGCAAAACCCCACCGCAGTGGCGAGATAACGGGCATGGGCACTTACCGGTATTACATTTGTCCGGAAGGTTTAATCGGCCTTGATGATCTTCCCGACCGTTGGGGACTGCTGTGGGTGAACACACGCGGACATGTCAGGGTGAAGGCCGGTCATATTTGTGGCTGTCTCGCATGCGGGTATCTGGGTCACCAGTTGTCGCCGTTCTGGCAACATCCGGCAGACCTGCGTTTTGAACTGGATATGCTGGCTTATGCATTGGCGAATTTTGCTGATCCAGAAGGCGCTAAAAAGGTCGTCCGAAAAGCGGTCAGGGAAAAGTCGCGGCTAGCCAGCGAGTGTGACCATTTGCGTCAAAACCTGAAGAAAACGGAAACAGAAGCATATACGCTCCGCCGCCTGGTGCAACGATATGAAGAAATGTTCGGCCCTCTGCCCGCAAATCCCGCATATGTATTATCCCGTTAACCTAAGAATCGCGCACCCGTAATTCAGAACACAGAAAGTCCCCCCACTGCACTGCCTACCATTCACTCATTTTTTCTTTCACAAAAGGCGGCATCGCCGCATCCGGAGTAAACACCATGTTCAAAGTCCTTCCTGCCGTGCTGCTGTGCGGCATGCTGACCGGCTGCGCCGGTATGAATTCCGATTTCGACTGTAACAAGACAGCCACTGATCAATGCTTGTCCATGTCAGACGCCAGTCACCTGGCCGCCAAAGGCAAAAGCCTGGACGACCTGACGGCGGAGGCGCAAACCGTCCCAAAGCCTGCCGCTGAGTCACTGGCTTCCACAACAAACATCAAACCCAACGTGTCGCCTGACCGTCCCATCAGCGTCGCCGGTCTGGCCCCCCGGCCGATAGCCGGCACGCCAGTATCCAATAACGACGCCATGCTGCGGGCATCAACCATTCCGGTCGCAGGCAGTAACACCCGATCTCTCTCGGCAATCCGCCCCATCACGCCGGCTGACTATGCCGGTCCGGGACAGGTGGACGCCCGTCGTATTCCCGATGCCACGCAGCGTCTGTGGATCGCCCCCTGGGTGGATGAGCAAGACAGCTTTCATCAGCCCGCCGTGGTCGAGTTCGTGAAGAACAAATCCCGCTGGGATGCCGATTTTCGCGTGATCAGTGAAGGGGAATGAGGCCAATGAAGCGGACCTTAATGCCCGAATTTATTGATGCGCAGCCCGTGCCTGCGTCATCCCCGCATCCTCTTTGTTATCCAGAACGCATTGAAAAAATGGGGGCGTCATGAGCGATTCCTGGTTAGACCAGCTGGCTAACATTATTGCCGGTAGTAAAGATGAAGGCGGGGCAAAGACGGCGGCCGACATGTTGCAGCAAAGCCTGAGCTATCCGTCCATCACCAGCCTGTTGCCCTACCGAATGTATGATGAAAAAACCGAACTGTTTATCAACAGCCGCTCCATCGGCTTCATCATGGAAGTGGCTCCGCTGGCCGGGGCCAATCAGCAGGTTGTGCAGGCGCTCGATGACCTGTTGCGCAAAAAAATGCCCCGCAAAACGCCGGTGACCGTGCTGATGGTGGCCAGTAAGTGCGTGGGTGAGATGCTCGACAATGGTCTCAGCAAGGACATGTGGAAAGGCAGCATGGCGAAACCGCTTAATGCCATCACCAAAGCCTACTGGGAGCGGGCGGCCCTGAAGGGACTCAGTAATGACCGGGAATACCCGCTTTATCTGCGTAACTACCGCGTGTTTCTGGTGTATGCCCGCTCAGGGCGAGGCGGTATCCGGGCGATGGACGCCGTTGTGCAACTGCGGGAGACGCTGCGCGTCTCACTGATGGCGGCCCATATGGAAACCCGCCGCGTTGGTGCCCCGGAATTTCTGTCGATCATGCGGGAACAGCTTAACTACCGGCCGGGACAGGTGACCCGCAGTCCCGATCACTGGAACACCGACCAGGAACTGCACCGCCAGTGCGTCGATCACAGTACCGAAATGGAAGTGCGTCCGGGCTATCTGCGGCTTACCACCGCGCGTCAGCCGGAGGACCGAATCCTCGGAGACAGCCGCGATACCGCCGTCGCCAGCACCCGTATTGTGAATATGCAACTGACTAAAGCCCCGGCGAGGTTTGCGCTCTGGCAGGCGTCAGACAATCTGCAGAACATGCGTTTTCCCGATCTGGGTATTCCCTGTCCGTTCATCCTCAGCTGGACGGTCTCCGTGGAAGATCAGGTAAAAAGCCAGAACGACGCGTTTCGTAAAGAGCAGGACCTGGGTAAGAAAGCCGGCACGTCCTACGCCAAACTGTTCCCCGGCACCCAGCGGGCGTATGAGGAATGGCGAGACCTGCGGCAGGGGCTGGCCAGTAACGAAATTGCCATGTGCAATTTCTCGCTGAACCTGACCCTGTTCACGCCGGATGATGCCAGCGAACAACAGTCGTGTGAACTGGCGGCCATCAACGTCTTTCGCAAAAATGACCTGGAAATCTCCGCCCCGCGCTTTCAGCAGTTGCGAAACTGGATCAGCTCCTTCCCCTTCATGATGCAGGAGGGGCTGTGGGAAGACATGGTGGTGATGGGTTCGACGCTGCGCTGTAAAAGCTTTAACGCCGTCAACCTGATGCCGGTGGTGGCTGAGCGGCAAATGTCACCGATAGGCAGCCCGTTGCCGACCTACCGCAACCAGCTGGCATTTTTCGATATGTTCAGCGAAACCAGTGGCAGCACCAACTACAACATTGCGGTGACGGGGACCACCGGCGCGGGCAAAAGCTTCTTTATTCAGGAAATCCTGCGACAGGTGCTGAACTCCCACGGCTTCGCCTGGGTTATCGACATGGGGGCGAGCTACAAAAACTTCTGTAAACAAGCCGGCGGGAAATACCTGGACGGTGCCACCCTGCGCTTTAATCCCTTTGCTAACGTGGTGGACATTAAAGAGTCGGCAGAAGGCATCACTGGCCTGCTGACCGTACTGGCCAGCCCTAACGAGCCGCTGGATAAGGTCAGCGAAACCATTCTGCTCAAAGGCGTGGTTGCGGCCTGGGAAGCGAAAGCCAACAAAGCCCGTATTGATGACGTGGTGGCGTACATGATTTCGCAAGAAGTCACGACCACTTACGAATCCCAGCCGACCATCCGTGACCGTATTAACGAGCTGGTTCTGCTGCTCGACCGCTGGTGTACCTGGGGGGCGAACGGAGAATACTTCAACTCCGACAATCCGACGCTCGATGGCGAAACACGCTTTGCCGTGCTGGAACTGCTGAGCCTGGAAAATCAGCCACACCTGCTGTCCGCCATCCTGTATTCGCTCATTCTGGCCATACAGGAAAAAATGTACCACTCGCCGCGTGACCTGAAAAAAGTGGCCATTATCGACGAAGCCTGGCGTCTGTTCAGCGGCTCTAACCCGCATGCCGCACGCTTTATCGAAACCGGCTACCGGACGGTGCGTCGCCACCGTGGGGCCTTCATCACCATCACGCAGGGGATTAAGGACTTCACCGGTACCAAAGACCAGGCCGCACCGCCGGCGGCGGCCGCAGCCTGGGATTGTAGCGGGACGAAGGTGACGCTGTTGCAGGATGCCAAAGCCTTTAAAACCTACCTCAATGCCAACCCTGACCAATTTACCGAGCTGGAAACGCAGGTCATTCGCGGCTTCCAGCCGGCGAAAGAAACGGGCTTCAGTTCGGTGATGATTTCGACCGGGGAAAACAGTTCCTTCCATCGCGTTTTCGTCGATCCGGTCACGCGGGCGATGTTCAGTACGCGCGGGCAGGATTTCCAGTACATGAGCGAGGCGCAGGATGCGGGGGCCACCAGTGAAGAGGCGGCCTACCTGCTGGCCTGTGAACCCGACATGTATCAGGACGAGATCCGCGAGCTGGAAATTTGGGCAGGGTTGAGTGTGAAAGAAACCGAGGAAATCAACCGTGAATGAAACCGATATCGACGCGCAAAACGTCAGGCAGGGCATCAGCATCACACCGGCCAGTAAGGCCGGTTTTTTCAACAAGAAATTCGTGCGGGCTGGGGCGGTGGCACTGTTGCTGACACTGCTGCTGGTCACTGTGTGTGCAGGTATCAGTGCACTGGTCGCTCAACAATTTCAGCGCCGGACGGTGGTCTTTGACATGAAGGGCACTATCGATCTGTTTATGCAGCAGTCGGCTAAAAAGCAGCTGGATGAGAACAGCGCACGGGTGTTGACCACCCGGTTTGATCAGGCGCTTAAAGCCAGCCTGAATGACTGGCAGCAGGCGCACGGTGACCTGATCCTGGTGCCGCCGGCGGTGGTGATGCCCGTACTGGACATCACGCCTCAGATCCAGGCGGACATTGCCCACCGCATGCAGGAGGCACCATGACATCTCGGTGGGTTATCTGCCTGCTGGCAGGCTTATTCAGCCTGTCAGCAGGGGCAAAGGATCTCGGCACTATTGGTCATTTGTTTCCGATAGCCGAGCCTGACTTGCTGGATTTTATCGGTCAGCGCCTGCAGGGCATCAAAGACAGCGGTGAGATGGACAGGATCCAGCGCGAAGCCGAAGCCAGGGTGAAAGCCCACGCCGTTCGCCCCGAACCGGTGGCGGGCCTGACCCCGGCGAAAGCTGACCGAACGCTGCACTATGACCCGACGTTTACCGTGCGTGAAACTATCCGCGATATGCGCGGTAACGTGATCGCCCGTGCCGGTGACCAGGTCAATCCGCTGGATAAAGTGCCGTTTAGCGAAACCCTGTACTTCATTGACGGCGACAACCCCGCGCAGATGAAGTGGGTGAAACAGCAGCTGGCCGGGCAGGTTAATTTCAAAGTCATTCTGGTGAACGGCAATATCCGGGACAGCAGCAATGCGCTGGATGAACCGGTGTACTTCGACCAGTACGGCACCCTGACAACAAAATTTGGCTTCGAGCATACGCCGGTACGTATCAGCCGCGACGACAGGACGCTCAAGGTCGAGGAGGTGGCACTGAAATGAATCACTGCGTTAAAGACAATCACGACGCGGATAACATCAAACGCTTTGCCACCACCGTGCGGCTGGGCGACACCGATAAAAACGGCCTGCGGGCCATGACAGAAGAACACCCGCTTTACACCGAATCGGTGGTTATCCGCGCGGCCCTGCAGACGCTGCTGGCCCTGAGCGCCGAGCTTCGCACCTCATTGATTCTGGCATCACTGAATGAGCACGATATTCGCACAGTGCTTCAGCGTCATGGTCCTCTGTCTAAAGAAAGGAGCGTGTGATGGACAGCCTGACGAACATCGATATTCATAGCCATCAGGCACAGTTTGTTATTTTGGTCGAAGTGTTTCTGCTCATTTACTTACTGTATGACTCGATACGCCGGAGGGGGACAAAAACGGACTCACCCCCCGTCGTCCCTGCAATCTTGCCTGAACAGCCGCGGCCCACACCGCCACATCATGTCGCTGAAGGTTGGTTCAGACAGGCCTGGCCATTAAAGCAAATGGTCTTGTTGGTGGAGATGAAGCCGGAAACTGCCCGTACTGATTTACCCCCCGTTTTGCGTGAACTCGCCGACCGTTTGAGGGCGGGGCACATCACAGGTGATGAAGACGTGCATATTGCGGGCGCAAGTCGCGGTTCCGTCAGCTGGCGTCTTCGTTATCGCGTCACGCCTGAGGGGAACTCCTTTTTTGCAGATCCCTATGGCGGCGAAACACAAGCAGGCACCTTTGCCCGTGAGTTTACGCCGTTAAGCATTGACTGGGACGGTACGCAAGAACACCTTGCCATCCTGCTTCAGGGGATCCGAACGACCCCGAACGACACGCTGGCTGACTGGCTGGTCAATATCCCGACACTTTTAGACCAGGGGAAAACGGAAGGCACGATGCATGACGATGATGCGGGGTGGTCTTTTCGCGCATTCTCAGCCGTTGCCTTTGAGCGACATCGCGAATATGCCCAGGGCAAACATTGTGAACGCGGTTAGCGCCTGGCTAAAGTCATTGCTGACGTGCGTTATCGGTCAGCATGACGCCGGGGGAAATACAGGCGGGCAGGAAGAGGTGCTTTACCTGGCGGTGGCCCTCGATGTGGAGCACCTGCTTAAAGACCACGGGCTTTTCCTGAGTACCAATCCTTTATACGAAGTTCCTGTGCCTGAAATCGTGCTTACACAGCTGGCCAACATGCTCCTTTACTCCTGGATTGGCACACTGCCCGCCCACATCAAACCCGAAGAGAAAATTGCCCAAATCCGGATGGAGATCGCTGCCGGTGAAAGTGCACAGAAGGTGCACCGGATGCTCAGGCGATTGCGTCAGCGCGGATTATACGTGGCCTCTTTCGCACCTTATCAGAAGGTTGAATAAGCATGAGCATTCTTGATCTTTTCGCATCACTGACCACTTACCAAAAGTTATTTTTACTGGAAGTCTTCATTTTTATTCTCCTCGCAGTAGTCATCAACATCTACTTCAGGTTGCGTAATAAAGCGGAAACCGAAGAACACCCGTTGGAGGCGCCGGACGCTGAGGGCAACACCTCGATGCTGTTCAGATATCCGGCCGTCATCACGGGTAAAGCCTTACATTTGCAGATGAACGAAGCCTATTTTGACGCCATTTTCTCTGCCTTTCTGCGCAGTCTGCAGCGGGCAGGCTACACGTTGTCAGACCGGGAAACCGGCATAGCGCCGCTGTTGTCTGGCAGTACCATTGATGCAATGGCCCGTGAAGTCGAAAGAGCACGTCAGGAATTTCTGACCGTGCTGGGTTCGAACATTGAAGACGATATCTGTTTTCAGATGCAGTCCGGGCGGGCACCGAAGTTTCTTATCCAGCTTATCGACAGCTGTGAACGGCTGGGCTGGAAGGTTATGCCGGTGGTCAGGGAACCGGAGGACGAATGCGCAAGCTCATTCTCTGCCTTACCTTAATCTGTATGACCTTTCTGAGCATGCCGGCACAGGCGGCCAGTACGAACGCCGGAGACGGCCGCTGGGTGAATCCTATCAGTGATGTGTGCTGGAAATGCCTGTTTCCCATGACGCTTGGCAGCATTCAGCTGGCTTCCGGTTCACACCCGGACACCCCCAATCCGGCATCGCCTATCCAGCTGTGTCCTTACGGCATTTTTTACCGCCTGGGGCTGGCCATCGGTTTCTGGGAACCCGTTGCCCTGACGGACGTGACGCGCGAACCGGGCGTAATGGTCAATATGGGCGGGTTTAAAATTGACCTCGGACGCACCGGTACGGGTACGGGCGGGCAGAGTGACAAGCCTTCACCCGGCGCGTTCTACCATGTCCACTGGTACAAATACCCGCTGATTTACTGGCTGAATATCATCACCAGCACCGGCTGCATGCAGACCGGCGACATGGATATTGCTTACCTTTCCGAGGTTGACCCGCTGTGGAATGACAGCACGCTGTCGATGATCATCAACCCGGAAGTGAGCCTGTTCTCTAACCTGCTGGCACAGGGGGCCTGCGCCGCCGACTCCATTGCCTCCACGGCCGGAGTGCCGCTGGATCCGCTGTTCTGGTGCGCCGGTGCGCAGGGGTCGATGTACCCCTTCACGGGCTACACCAGCAACGAGTTTTCGCCGCTTGAGGCGTCGGTGCTGGTCAGCGAACGGATGGCGTTCAAACTGCACCGGGAGGGACTCGTGATGGAGACGGTCGGGGCGGACGTGGCGGTGTGCTACGAGTATCCGTCCCCGATTATCCCGAAATCCCGCTGGCGATATCAGATGGTCAACATGTACCCCGAAGCCAGCGACTGCCACCCCTTTGGCACGACCACGCAGCTGTGGGGTTCGGTACATAACGCCCCGACATCCAAAAAGAACTTCGGCTACCTCCTGTGGCGAAAGCGTAACTGCGCTTATCTGTAAGGACCTTCCATGAACAGACCCCTGATGACGGCGCTGACGCTCAGCGCCGCGCTGCTCTGCGCGCAATCCGTGCAGGCAGCCGAGCAGCCCACCGTGTCCGCCGGTGATATGGCGTACATGAAACAAAAGCAAACCGAGCTTGAGCAGTTCCAGGCACAGCTGAAGGGCATGAACATTACCCTGCCACCGGCACAGCAAAATAAGGTGTCTCAGCTGCAAAACGAAATCGCCGCGTCCCAGGCTGACCAGAACAGCGCCGACCGGCCCACGCCGCAGGCGCTCTATTTTGTGAGTCTGGGCATTCCGGAAGAAGGGTTACTGCCCATGCTCGCCGATGCCCGCCGCTTTGGTATACCGGCGACGCTGCGCGGCCTGCTGGATAACGATTTTCGCAAAACGGCCTCGGTGATGTTTGAGCTGTCCAAGAAAGATAAAGAGGCGGGGGTGCAGATTGACCCGACGCTGTATCAGCAATACGGCATCAAAGCTGTGCCCGCCCTGGTGGTCACCTGTCAGGGCAACTATGACGTGCTTTACGGCAGCCTGCCGGTTAAGCAGGCACTCGAAGAAGTCGTGCGCCGGGGAGATTGTGCGACCACGGCGACACAGCTGCTGAAAACGGCGGAGGGGAAATAATGAAGCGATTGCTTTTGTCACTGCTGCTGCTGTGTGCCCAGGGGGCACAGGCCGATGCCGTCAGCGATGCTTTTAATGCCGGTTCCAGCTACGGAAAATCTAACAGCAGTCAGGGCACCTCGGGGATGAAAAACACCTCACCCTCGACCGTTATTCCAGGGTACACCGCCAGTCCGTCACAGAGCGGGTATTACGGGGGCGTGCAGGGTGGGGACGGCGGTATCAGTGACAAAGGACAGACGGAACTCGGTCAGAACAACGCCGGGCAGGCGGTTATCAGCGCCGGCACGACCAATCCGGCGGTGACTATTGACCCCAAGGCACCGTTCATTACCAACGGCAAGGATGCTGAGAGCACTGCCGGCACGGTCGTCAACGGCACCTACGATCAGTGTACGGACAAAGTCGTCAGTAAAAGCACCTTCCAGAATTACACCTGCGACAAAGATGTGGCGGTGACCCAAAGCTGTAACCGTGCCGTCACGATAGGCGGGACGTATGTGACGACGCAAACCAATCAGACAGCGGTAATCAATACCGGGGACTTCACCTACTACCGCAACAACCTGACGGTTTATGCCACCTTTGTCGCGCCTTTTACCGGCGACCTTCAGCTGGCGAACTTCAACATGTCGGGGTATCTGGCCCGGACAGTCACCTGGAGCGTGTTAGGGGACGCTATGGTCGTACCGGACAGGATTTCGGGAACCACGCAAAAGAATCTGTCTGTTTCGGGCTATCACATGAATCAGGGAGAGACGGTCACGCTTTCTTTAACGATTGGTTCAGTGAATCACCAGACGACTTTCCTTGACGGCATCATTAGTGGTTTTGGTAACGGATCTGCGTCCCTGACGCTCAGCATGACGGCTGTCACGACCGTACAAACGTATCAACCCCAGACCAACGTTCAGCAGGCGTGTGATGACCAGAGCGTGGGCGGCCAGTTAATCAGCACGCAATGCACGGTGGGCGGCGGCGACAGGACAACCACCGTGAACGGACAGACCTACACCGTTCACAGCGACTGCTGGCAGTACACCGATACCTATCTGACGACGCCGGCCAGTAACGGTAACTGTGCCGCGTTAATGTCTGATGCCAGCTGTACCGTCGTCGGAAGTCACTGTACTGAACAAACGGCAGGGCAATGCTCGCACCAACAGGTCACATATCAGTGCCAGAAGACCTACACCTCTACCGGCAAACTCTGCGGCGGCAATTATCTGTGCATGTCCGGGGACTGTGACGATACCAACGGCGCCGGAGACAGCGGTTTTGACACGGCGGTGGCCAAACTCGCGGGACTGGCTTCAGCCGGTGACGACGTGGTCAACGACCAGATCAACATCAAAGCCTTTACCGGTCAGGCGATGTCCTGTCGCAAGGCAATGGCCGGTTTCTCCAACTGCTGCGTGGACTCCGGCTGGGGGAACAACGCCGGGCTGGCGAACTGCAACAGTGATGAAATGGCCATCGGCAAGGCCAAGGCGAAAAAGGTGGTGGTCAGCGTCGGTGAGGCGTGCAACCGCGCCGTGCTGGGCGTCTGTATTCAGAAAAAACAGGTGTATTGCGTGTTCGGGGGCAAGCTGGCCCGCATTATTCAGGAGCAGGGGCGGCGCGATCAGCTGGGTGTGAGTTTTGGCAGCGGTGATTCACCGAACTGCAGGGGGATCACCGTGCCTGAGCTGCAGGCCATCAACTTTGACCTGATTAACTTTGCCGATTTCTACAGCGACCTGATGACCAACCAGAAAATCCCGAACTCGTCGGTGATGGTTCAGCAGGTGAAAGACCGGATTGCGGCGCAGGTTAACGCGCAGGGCGGAGGGAAATGATGAAAACACTGTGGTTTGCCTGCCTGCTCAGTCTCGCGCTCCCGGCGTGGGCGGACGGTACAGAGACACCGGCTGATGCGGTGGTGACACCGGCGGATCCGTTCACCGGCTGGCACTGGTACAACGAACCGAAGAAGCCGGCGGACACGCCGGCACCCAAACCGGCCCCGGCCCCGCAAGTGCCGGATTTTAGCAAGCTGTCACCGTCTGAGCAGGCGGCAGTGCTCAAACGGTACACGAAGGAGGCGCTGGACCGGGCCATTCTTAACCCGTCGAGCGAAAATACCGCCACCTTCCTGCGCTGGCAGAAGTTCTGGACGGACAGGGCATCGATGTTCAGCCAGTCGTTTGCGGTGGCTCAGCTGGATCATCCCGATCTGGATTACAACCTCGAACACCCGCACTACAACAGTACGGCACCGCTGCAGCAGGCCAGCGACCAGGCCAAACAGGCACAGGCCATCAGCGAACTGTCTGCCCAGTACGGGATGTTTTACTTCTATCGCGGCAGTGACCCGATTGATGCGCAGATGGCCGGGGTGGTGGCTGACTTTGCCCGCACGCGGCATATCTCGTTGATTCCGGTGAGCGTGGACGGCCAAATCTCCCCGCAGGTGCCGGACAGCCGCCAGGACGAAGGGCAAAGTGCCCGGATGGGCATCAGTCATTTCCCCGCCTTATTCCTGGTTAACCCGGCCTCCCGCGACTTTCGTCCGCTGGCCTATGGCTTTATGACACAGGATGACCTGGCCAGGCGTTTTCTGAACGTGGCAACGGGTTTCAAACCTAACTTCTAAAGGGAGGGTCATTATGCAAAGCATTATTCTTAATATTGAAAGCCTCAGGGAAGGTGAAACGTTCACCGGCATTGAGTATGACGTTGTGACATTTTCAACGCGCCCCGGGCTGGACTGTCATGCGCTGGAAAGTGCGATACAGGCGCACTTCAGGGACGACATGCTGAACTTTGACTATTGCCCACAGCAGGGGACGGGCGATTTCATCTTGCTCTGCTCCTTTCTGAGTGTCGGTGAACGTATCGTGCCTTACGCGGCAGACCTCCCCGACTAACCCCCCGTTTAACCCATTCTTCAGAACCGAGGATTTCTCATGCAACTTTCAGCGCTCAAAACGGGCGCCGCAGCCGGCTGGGCTGCGGTCAGGCTCGTGCTCGATATCATGGTCATCGGGCCGGTGTTTATTTTCTCTCTCTTTATAGTGGTTAATGCCTGGCCTTCGCCGGGGGCGTTTGTCATCCGGCAGGCCGAAAGGCTGGTGGAGGGAGCCGCGCCGGGCAACGTATGGGGATGTGCCGCTCTCCCGGCGGGTATGGCAGTCAATGAACGGGCGATACCGCAACCGGTCACGCCGTCACCTTATCAATGTGTCCCCGAACAGGTGAGCCGTGAAACCTATATCACGGGCTTTAACCACAACCTGCTGACTCTCTACGGGCTTATTACCACGCTTTACGCGTGTGTCTATTTGGCCGCACGCTGGCTGATGGTGGCACGTAAAGGCCGGATGTCCGTGGCGGCTTTTGGCATGGCGGTTCAGGGCGGGAAACAGGAGCAAAAACATGAATAATTTGCCCGTCGTGGCCGTGTTATTTCTGCTTGGCATCATCGCTAACTGCCTGAGTGAGTTGCTGGCCTACTCGGCGACGCTGACGCGACAGGTGTTGGTTTTTTCAACCTTCACCTGCCTTATCCTGTCGCTGGTCGTGCTCATCGGGTCTGAAGTCCTCGCACACCGTAAGGCGCGCAGGAAGAACCGGGAGGCAAAACCGTGAAACTCACCTTTCTGTTGCCTTTCTTTTGCCTCATGGCTCCGCTGGCCGCGCACGCAACCGTGGCCGACCAGATAGCGGCGCTGGAAAAGTCCAAGACACAAACGAACTGGTCACCGGCGCTGCCTGACCTGGGATTACCGCAGGCGCGCTCCCCCTCAGACCGTGCGCCGCACATGATGACGCTCACCGACGGGCGCGAGGTGAACCTGAACAATTATGCCATCGTGGTGTTTATGCAACGGGGGTGTCCGTACAGCGCGAAATTCGACCCGAAGTTAAAGCAGTGGTCAGATGAGGTCGGCATCAAGGTTTATCCCTATACGCTTGACGGCTATGGCGATACGTCCTTTCCGGTGGCCCTTATTCCCCGTAAACGCGGCGCCAATGAGCCGCTGGCGGGGGAAATCATGACGTTTTTTGGCAACGGTCTGCCCATCGCCACGCCGACCACGTTTCTGGTTAACGTTGCCACGCCGCGCCCGGACAATACCATTGCGGCCTTTCCGCTTTATCAGGGCGATACCGACATGGGCACGCTGAGCCAGCGTGTGGCCCTGATGATTGAGGCAGATATTGACAATCTGCCCTCCAATACGCTGGGGCCGGTGCCTTCCAGTCAGGCCGTTACCCCGCAGTAACGAACGTCCGTTTACCGATAGTAGATGAACATCGAGCCTGAGAACGCCGCCCGCTGAGCGGTGACGTCGTGGTTATACCAAAGGAAGAAAAAAGATGAAGACAACAGATCCGTGCGCACAGCCGGTAAAGACGAAGAGAACACCCGCTGAAAGGCTTGTGCTGCTATGCGCCATTATCTGGTGCGGTACAACCTGGTGGTTTTTCTTCTGCACCCGTGTCGATACCATCCCCACGTTTCCCCCCGATGCAGGCTGGCGGTATCTGGCAGACATGAGGTTGTTCAGTCTGCCAGGGTGGTTGTTCACCCTCTTGCCTATTGGGTGCCTTTATATAGACCACCAATTATATAAAGGCTTACCCACAATTAAAGGCTGGCTGCACCGATACGGGATTTACTGCGCCGTCAGTTTGGCAATCGCGTTTTATATTTTTACTCAGCGTGTTTATCCGGATGTCGTGTCGGGAGACGATCATTTCTTTTACTTATTTGTAGGGTTACTTTTAGGTTTGCTGTGTATAGAACGGAGCAAACGAAAATGAGTAAGTAAAGTTTTAACGACTGCCTGATGCTTATAAAGAAATCTTGCAGGGAGAGCGAGACGTGTTTTAAAGACCAGCGAGCGAAGTTGTATTTGAAAGAGTATTGGCTCTTAAGCGTCAGGCAGGCATCATTACAGTTATCGTCTGTTATCTGCGAGAGAAAAAACTGGGCTTTGTCCTGCTGATTATGAGCATTCAGGTATTTTGCCAATAAGATCCTTTTCGATACGGACGTAATATCGGTTTTCAGCAGAAAAAGCAGTGTCTCAGCATCTTCACGGGTTATGTGTTTTTTATTTTCATACCAGTCATCCTGCACGATTGGGTTATCAGCGAAATTCACGCTGAGAAACTGACGTAGAGCATCACGACGTTGGGGTGATTCGATTTCATCAACAACCAAAGCGGGGTAAAGCTTTTCGGCATAAGAGAAAGGTTGCGGCTGATAATAAAAATGACTGGGTGTTTTCAGGTAAAAGCTTTCTTGTAGATCCGCAAGTTTCCCTGAATTGTGATTATCTGTAGTTTCCCAATACGCGATTTGGCCGGTTTGCTCATCACGGTAGGCCACGAACGCATGGTGTGGGGCATAAACAACTTCGGCCTCTTTCCCTGCCATATGCATAGCATCCATCAGAAGATAGACATTCAAATCACAGTCTGAAAAACGGGCAGACCACCCTTCCGAGACGGCTGCAACAGGCGTGTAGTAAAAGGATTTACCGAGCAGCTTGTTAGCGCAGGCAAGGAAACGCACGTTACTCAGGTTTGAGGCGCAATCCCTTCTGGTGGAATTAAAATAAGCCTCAGTATTCCCATAAGCCTTGCTAGCCCTTTCTGCTGTTGCCAGACCGTTTTCTTCATCAAATTTAATCAACCGGTGGGACAGAAATTTGGCGTCAAAGGTGCCAGTTACCTCCCCCAGGGAAAGCGCAGATTTTTTGTAGCTTTTATTGGCGCTGGCTGAGTCATATGCGTTTTGTGCCATTGGATAAACGGTTGCAGCAATAAGCAAGCAGACCATTAAGCATGCTGCCGTCAGTTTTCTCAAATTTCCATCCCCTCATCGTCACAAGCTGATAAATGATGCACAGGTAATTTGCGGGTGCTTTCACGTTATCGGCCGGACTTTCAATGCTTTTAACAATAAAGAACGGGTAAAGCCATGAAGACAAAAATGGTTCTGAAAAGGAACGATTTCCCTTTAGAAAATAGAGGGTATGAGCCAACCGACATTAATCTATTTCATCAGGAGGCATCACGATGAAATTTCGGCAGCTACTTCTGTCAATTTTAACCGTAATGGGTATGAGTACCCCTGCGCTGGCCGACGTACAGGGCGACCTGAATGGTTTTTTCGGCAGTCTGGGCTATGACGGCAACGTCTCCAAAGCGCAGGCATGGCAGGGGCAGGCCGCAGGCTACATCACCGGTGGTTCGGTGTATCTGCGAAATCCGGTAAAACAGGTACAACTTATCTCGATGCAGGTGCCTTCCCTGAATTCCGGCTGCGGGGGCATTGATGCCTATCTGGGCGCCTTCTCGTTTATCAGTGGTGAGGAAATTCAGCGCTTTGCCAAGCAAATCATGAGTAATGCGGCGGGCTACGCGTTCGATTTGGCGTTACAGACGATGGTGCCTGAACTGAAACAGGCCAAAGACTTTCTGCAAAAAATCGCCTCCGACGTGAACTCCGCCAACATGAGTTCATGCCAGGCAGCTCAGGGGATCATCGGGGGCCTCTGGCCCGTGTCCCAGCTTTCCAACCAGAAAATCTGCCAGGACATTGCCGGTGACGACAATATTTTCTCCGACTGGGCCTCATCCCGGCAGGGGTGCACGGTAGGCGGGCAGGGTGACAGCGTCACGAGTCGGGCCAACGCCAATGAAAAAGACCAGGTGCTGAAGAACAAAAATCTCATCTGGGATGCGCTCGGGCGCAATCATCTTTTCGACGGGAACCGCCAGCTGAAAGAGCTGGTGATGAGTATCGTCGGATCCATCATTTTCAACAGCGCCGGGCAGGTGACTATCCTGACGCCGATGGTGGATAACCGGGATGTGATCACCGTACTGATGCGCGGCGGCACCGCCAAGATTTACGGCTGTGATGAACCCGACCTTTGCCTCGGGCCGACGGTGGCCAGCGTCACCATCAGCAGCAACAACGCGCTGGTCACGCTGGTCCAAAACATCATGCTGTCCATGAACCAGAAGCTGACGGATGACACCGGCTTATCCGACCAGGAAAAGGGGTTTCTCAACACCACCTCTGTCCCCGTCCTGAAATACCTGACCAACTCGCAGAGTATGGGGCAAAGCCCGACCTACCTCATCCAGGTGGCGGATTACATTGCGCAGGATTTAATGATCCAGTACCTGCAGGAGTTGGTGAAGCAGGCCAGTCAGTCGCTGGCCGGGAAAAACTTCCCGGAACAGGCGGCGGGAGAGCTGCGGCAGAACGTGGCTCAGGCACAGCAGCTGCTGGCCAACATGAAGCTGCAGTCGGCGGCCGATCAGAACGCGCTGGACGGTATTGACCGCAACATGCAGTACCTCCAGCAACAGGTCTCAACCATTATTTCAACGTCATATCAGGGTAACTACCGTTGGGGGACCAGCAATGACTGAAATCTATACGATATTCGGTGGGGACATGTGGCGGCAGGTGTTAAACGGCGTCGTCACCATTCTGGGTGCCGATACGTTTGATACCTTGCTTCGCATTGTCAGCACATTTGGCGTGCTGGGGGTGATGGTGTCCTTTATCAAAACCCGTGATCCGCGCGTGTTTATGCACTGGCTGGCCGTATTTATGTTTATTACGTCCGTGTTACTGGTGCCAAAACGGTCTGTGCAAATCCTCGATATCACCGACCCTGCTGCAGTGTACGAGGTGGACAATGTGCCGCTGGGGCTGGCCATGATCGCGGGGCTGACCACCAGTGCGGGATTTGGGGTGGCGCAGCTGTACGATTACACCTTATCGCGCCCGGACTCGCTGACCTATACCAAGAGCGGCATGCTGTTTGGTTCTCAAATCGTGGCGCAAACCTCCGATTTTCGGACGCAAAACCCGCAGCTGGCACAGATGCTGACGGACTATGTCGAAAACTGTGTGATTGGTGACATTTTGCTTAACAACAAATACACCATCAACCAGTTGCTGAACAGCACCGACCCGCTGACGCTGATCACCAATAACCCGAGTCCTTTACGGGGGATCTATCAGACGGTGAGCGGGGTGAGGCAGTTTGTGACCTGCCAGCAGGCCGCCGGCACCATCAGAACGCTGATGGGGAGTGATATCTCGGTGGGCGGCGTCAGCTGGCACGATATGGCAACCCGCGTGTTTGGCAGTAAAGTGAATGCGGATGCGTTGCTGAGCAATGCCATGAACGACAGCTACGGATTTTTCTATGCAGGCGGACTGAGTGCCTCACAGATTATGCGTAACAACGTGACCAATGCCGCCATCCGCGACGGCTGGAAAGGATTTGCCGCCCGTTCCTCGGATACGGCAAACCTGGTGAATCTGGCCACCGAATCGACCCTGACCAAACAGCGTCTGAGCTGGGCGGCGGGCGGGGCAATTGCCTCACAAACGTTACCGATGTTCCAGTCCCTGATGATGCTGATCCTGATTGGCCTTTTCCCGCTGGTGATTGCGCTGGCCCTGGTCAACCACACCATCTTCGGGCTGAATACCCTCAAGCTGTACGCCGGCGGGTTCTTGTATTTCCAGATGTGGCCGGTGATGTTTGCGATTTTGAATTCCCTGGCCAACTTTTACCTCCAGTCGAAAACCGGTTCAACGGCATTGGTGCTGGCGAATCAGGATCGCATTGCCCTGCAGCATTCTGACGTGGCCAATATCGCAGGCTATCTCAGCATGTCGATACCGGTACTGTCCTTTTTCCTGACGAAAGGCGCAGCTTCGGTGGCGTCGCAGGTGGTGGGTGGCGTGATGAGTTCGGCGGCGTTCTCAGCCGGCGGGCAGGCATCAACAACCGCTGACGGCAACTGGTCGTTTAATAACATGTCGATGGACAACGTTAACGCCAACAAATTTGACACCAACCTGTCGCAACGTATGGGTCAACAAAGCCACCAGATGGAAAATGGCGGGATGCGCACCCTGACGGCGGACGGTCACAACGTCTATGACACGTCTCAGGCCATCTCTAACCTGCCGGTTAACATGCGACTCAGTTCACTGGCGAGCAGCGGTTTCCAGGAGCAGTCGCGGCAGGCACAGCAGGAGGCGCAAACGGCGCTCGATGGCTATAACCACAGTGTCACCAGCGGCTTCCAGCAACTGAACCAGCTGACCAGCCAAAGCGGTAACAGCGCCTCCATGACGCAGGGCAGTGAAAACACCCAGGCCACCAACGCAACACGGGGGGCGAGCATGATGATGTCGGCCGCTGAAAGCTATGGTAAAGCGCATAACATCTCTACCCAGGAGGCCTATAACCAGCTGATGGACATCACCAATCAGGGTTCAGGGGGGGCAGGTATGTCGGCGAATGTTAAGGTGGATTCTGGCGATCAGCTCGTCGGGAAATTGGGCAAATGGGCCTCGGGTGTAAGTGTTGGCGGTGAGGCGCATATCAATACTGACTGGAGACATACCTCTGGCAGTGCACACGGTACGCAGGATACTCACTCGGAAGGGAAAGATTTCCGCCATGACGAAAACAGCCAGACGGTTAAAGATTTCCGTCAGGGTATGGATATGGTGACGTCAGCCCGCGTAAGCGAGTCTGGCAACCAGACGGATAACCAGTCTAACTCTCAGGTTGAGCAGTATGCTGCGACGCTGAATGATGCGAAAAGTCAGTATCATCAGTACACCGACAGCAGTACAAAAAGCCAGGAATTCAGCCGGATGGCGACACTGGCCCAGAACGAAAGTGCCAGCCTGGATGCCAACTACAACCAGGAATTTGTGGACTGGACGACGGCCAAGTTTGGTAATAATGCCCAGGGTATTCTGACCAACGTTAACTCAGCGCGGGAAGCGGCCACGGAGTTTATGAAGGAGCGTCTGGAACCAGAGATTATGCAAAACTATGGTGCACGGACGGATCAGACAAACACACAACCTTTAACACCATCAAATTCGTTAGAATACGGTGCAGTCACTGAGCAACATACCCCTGCAGGCGACCCAATCCCTGTACCTTATGGAGCCAGTGCGGTGGTGGGCAGTCAGCAGAACGATGTAACAGGCTCTCGCGGTGTTACGGAAACTGACCCTAGAGGAACATTAACAACAGGGAACGCTCCGGGGACTACAGCAAGTGGGGGCGCAGATGAAGTTCACGGTACATCTCCGGTACGGGGACCCGGTCCATTATTGACGAGCGGGGGTGAGGAAAACCTGCATAATCAGGAGAGAAATCTTCATGAACCGAGTGAGGTTCACGGTACGTCTCCAGTACGTGGGGCCGGCCCATTACTGACAAGTGGGGGTGAGGTAAACCTACATAATCAGGAGAGAAACCTCCATGTACAAGGTGGCCCACCGTCAGCGTCAATGGAAGATAATTATAATGCGGCTGCTGAGAAAGTGAGGGAGCACGCTGAGGGTGCTGGTATCCCTAATAACGTGGCAGGGCAGGTTGCAGCACAAAGATCTGCTAATTCTAATGTCATTAGAGAAAATGGCGGGAAAATCGATCAAAACGAAACCCCTGTTCAGGCATCCAGTGATATACTCAGAAATGAGCATCAAGGTGCGGTGAAAGGCCAACAGATTGGCCGCACTGAAGAGGACATTAGGCAGACTAAACCTATTGTTGATGGCACCGAAACGGATAACTTTAAAGCTAAGCTTCAAAAGCTTAGAGAACAGCAAAAAAAGGCCTCATAAGCATTCAATTAGAGAGGGAATATGAGTAATTTCACGAGAGCAGAAGTTGACGCCGATATTGCTATGCTCACAAACAAGTTTTCATCAGGAATTAGGATTATCCCCTCTAATTCAGACTTATTTAAAAAATGTTTTTTTATACCAGTCATAGCGTTTTTTCTTAGTTGTGTCAGCACATTGGTATTCTACTTTGTTAGCTCAATAAAATATAAATATGCCTACTCCGATGGGTATATCAATTTTTTAACATCTGAGGGTTGGGTTGTAATCGTTCCTACAGTAATTGTTGGTGTGTTGTTCGCTTTTATGACCTATAACAATCTCATAATGTATATGGCCGTGCCCGAGGATATCCGTCGCAAATCAGTTATTCTCAGTCATCTTAGGAAGTTAGTAAAACGAACAGTGGCACTGTTTTTAATTTTGATGGTTTTTTCAGCATTGCTGTCTGGCTTAATTCCCTGGCTCGCTTTTGCAATCCCAGCACTTCTTTTCGCTTTGTTGTTTGCCATAAGTTTGGTTGTCGGGTCTGAAATTAACCGTTTGGGTGCTGGTCTGGCCCTCGAAAAAATCAGTAACTTGATTAAAAAGATTTAAGCATTATCCCCTGCTGCCGATAACCCTTCTGTAATTCTAACGGAAGGGTTTCACCCTCCAGATTTATATCCAAATAGCCAATATTTCGGGGCGTGCCTGCCCCGCTTTTTTGACAAGGAAACAGTAAATGAAAAACCGCAATTCTCTTGTGGCGGCTGTGGTCGTCTCATGTCTGGTACTTTCCGGTTGTAGCGCGATGGGCACCGCCATCAAAAAACGTAACCTCGATGTAAAAACACAGATGAGTCAGACCGTGTGGCTGGAGCCATCCAGCGAAAAAACGGTCTATATCCAGATCCGAAACACCTCTGACAAAGACATGAGCGACCTGCAAACGCTATTAGCACAGGATTTGCGTGCTAAAGGCTATAACGTCACGTCGTCACCGGACTCTGCCTATTACTGGATCCAGGCCAACGTCCTGAAAGCCGAGAAAATGGACCTGCGTCAGGCGCAGGGGCTGCTCTCAACGGGCTATGAAGGTGCTGCCGCAGGTGCCGCACTGGGCGCTGGGATCACCGCATATAACAGTACATCTGGCGGTGCGATCCTGGGGGTAGGACTGGCCGCAGGTCTTGCCGGTATGGCGGCAGACGCGATGGTGGAAGACACCAACTACACAATGGTGACCGATCTGCAGATTTCGGAACGCAGCAAAGCGACCGTGACAACAGATAACATCGCCGCATTACGCCAGGGTAACTCGGGTGTGAAGGTGCAGACCAGCAGTGAAGAAGGTAACCGCATGAAATACCAGACGCGCGTGGTTTCTAACGCCAACAAGGTGAACCTCAAGTTCGAAGAGGCAAAACCGGTTCTGGAAGCCCAGCTGGCGAAATCCGTCGCCGGGATCATGAACTGACCTGAACGTTTTATCTTTGTTGTTTATTGTCCTGATGGCACACGCCCGTGTGCCATGTTCACCCACTCGCATGACGTCATAATTCAGCGCTCTGCCTGTTAACTCCCCAGTGACCGTGCCTGCTTATCCACCTGTGATATTCCGCTTCCTCGTCCAGACGCAAATCCCCGCGTCCGGACTGTGGCGAGCGTTGCCGATAAACGCCCAACTGAAGGAATTGCTCATGCTATACAAAAGTGCCCGTGGCCTGATGGCCTGGTTTACCCTGTTTTTCATCTGGAGCGCGTTTGTTCTCTGGTATCACGGCGTCGGCCTGCTGCAGTTCATCATGCACGACAGTAATTTGTACGCCTTCTCGCTGGCCTTACGCCAGACCCGCAGCGATATGCTGCCTGATGCTTTGCCGGTCGTACTGCTGATAATGTTGGTGTTGGCGGTGGGTGCATTTTTGTCGTCTGTCACGGTTGCCATGATAAACGCGGTGGCTTTCCTGTTCAGAACGACCGGTGCACTGATCCAGGCGCAGTTCAGCCATCACAATCCGTCGTCGTTTCATTAAGTCCTTTACAACTTTTTAGCCCAATTTCATTCCCCGCTTCTTTTACTGACCAACCTGAACTGCCCGTCCGGGCGGCTTAAGCCTGCGCGTTTGCCGGAGCTGAACCATGAGTTTTACACCGAAATACCTCACGCAGGGGGGCCAGATGACGGCCTACCGCCTGCGTATGTTTGCCCAGGTCAACCAGTGGATATTGAACTGGCTGTTACTGTTGTTTTTGTTATCCACCGGCGGCGTATTTTGGGCGGTCACCTCCGCCGATGTGCTGAATAACGGTTTCTGGTACTGGACCGGCAGGCTGTTATCCAGCTTTGTGCCGTTGATGAACCCGAAAAGCCCGGCGACCTGGGACATCAGCTGGCACTGCAATAGCGGCATACAGTTGTGCACCACCAAACTGACGCTGGGACAGCTGCTGGCTGACCCCTGGATGCAGTCGATGGGCGGCCAGCTGGTGAATAACTTAAAGCTGAGCGCCGCCGGCTGCGGCACGGTGTGTTTGCTGCTGTTCAGCGTGATTGCCTGGTATGTGGGGCGCATTGGAAAAAAAGAGAGTGAAGATACCTATCTCTCCGGCATGACGCTGACCGATGACGTGGACAGCGTAAACCGTCAGTTGAAAAAGGCCGGTCAGAAATCAGACCTGCAGATCGGCGGCCTGCATATGGTGAAGAACGCCGAGATCATGAACTACCTGATACACGGCACTATTGCAGTCGGTAAATCCACGCTTATCCGCTGGTTGCTCGACTTTATTCGTAAACGGGGGGACCGGGCGATTGTCTACGACTCCGGCGGCACTTTTATTGAAACGCATTTTGACGAACGTATCGACAAAATTCTCAACCCGCACGATAAGCGTTGCGAAAATTGGGTGTTGTGGCGGGAAGCGCGGGAGGTCGTGGACTACGAGAACCTGACGGCCTCGCTTATTCCGGTGGAGGGGGAGTCCGACCCGTTCTGGGTGTCCTCTTCGCGTACAATTTTCAGCGATACGGCGATGCAGTTTGCCTCACATAGCGACCGCAGTATTGAGAAATTCCTGACCGCGCTCTTGTCTATCGACCTGAAAAGTCTGCGCGAATTTCTCAAAAACACCCCCTCTGCCAACCTGGTTGAGGAAAAAATTGAGAAAACGGCCATCTCTATCCGTTCGGTGGTCACCAACTACGCCAAAGCGCTGCGATACCTGCAGGGGCTTGACCAGGAGGGGAAACCCGAGTTCAGCATCCGGGAGTGGATGACCGACGCCCGGTACGACAAAAGCTGGCTGTTTATCTCCACCACGGCCCGTCACCGCAAGTCGGTTCGTCCGCTGATATCCATGTGGCTGTCGATGGCCACGATTTATCTGCAAAGCATGGGGGAAGATCCCGATCGCCGTGTGTGGTTTGTCGTCGATGAAAAGACCAGCCTGCAAAAAATCCCCGAGTTTGCCGAGACATTGGCTGAAGGGCGCAAATTTGGCGGTTGTTTTGTTATTGGCATTCAGAACATGCCACAGCTTATCAACGTGTACGGACGTGAGGTGGCCAAGTCTATTTTTGACCTGCTGAACACCCGTTTCTACGGCCGTTCGCCAAGCGCTGAAGTGGCGAAAATCGTAGAGGAAGAGCTGGGGCATCAGCGCCGTCGTGAGGCGCGGGAGCAAAACAGCTACGGTCTTGACCAAATCCGTGACGGTATCTCCATCAGCCGCGACAAGGTCAATGAGCCGGTGGTCGATTATGACAACATCATGTCGATGCCGAACCTGCGTTTCTATGCCCGCCTGCCGGGGGAATACCCGGTCGTGAAACTGGATCTGAAGTACCGTCCGCAGAAGAAGTATCACAAGTCGCTGATTGAGCGCGATTTTAAGGACGTGCTCAGTCCCCAGCTGGAACAGGTCATCAGCAAGAACGAACAGGCGACGCGCAGGGCGGGCATTGTCTTCCCGACCGGCGACGAAATTCTGGAAGGGCAGTCAACGACTGCAGAACCGGAGATTGTCACTCAATCCCAGACGCCGCCCCCGAAAGACAGCATTTCGTCACAAAGCCCCGTCCGGGAAAGCGTGCCCGTCACGGTTTCGCCGACGCCGCTCACCGTTGAAACACTGAAAACACCGGCAACACCGCCGGTGGCTGAAGACCCTGTCCAGCCCGGCACTGCCGTCTTCCCGGAACCTTCCAGTAACGTGCGTCCCTTTACGCCGCGAATGAGGAGGCCGGAAGCGGCGGGAAACCCCAGAGAGAGGGATGCCGTATCCAGAACGGCGGACAAACCTCCGATTGCGCCCGCACCGGTCAAATCTGAAGTGTCGGATCCCGCGCTCCCGCGTGCCGTCACTGCGGATTCGGCCGCCGTGCCACCTGTTAGCCCGGCTGTGGCCAAAGCCCCTGCGGTAGCGGTTAAGCAGGTCGTGCCTTCCGCCAGACTCAGCGCCCTGGAGATGCTCGCGCAAAAAAGGCGCAAACCCGCGCCGACCGCTGACGGCACCGAAGACCAGGCGGCAACAGAGGCGCAGGGGGAAGCACCGGATCTGCAGATGGACGTGGAAGTGGATGAAAAAGGCGAGCTTGTTTTGCGCACGTTGGGCGCCCGGAAGGAGTCACCGGAAAGCCTGGATGAAGCCCAGGCGACGGAGTACGGCGCGGCAAACCGCGCGATGGCCGAGGAGGAACAGAACATTCTGCGACACCACGATGATTATGACGCGTACCAGCATATGGATGAACACCACGAACCCGGAGGTTTTGAACGATGATGACCGTTGCCTCCGTTGCGTCTGCTGCAGACGCGGCGGGCTATTACAGCAGCAAAGATAACTACTATTTTCTCGATGATCTGCAAAGCCAGTGGCTGGGGGAAGGCGCCCGTGAGCTGGGTCTGGAAGGGAACGTTGATCTTGAGGCGTTCACCAATGTGCTGCACGGGCGGTTGCCGAATGGCGTGGAGCTGGGGAAGGAAGTGTCAGGTAATCATGTGCACCGGCCCGGACACGACTTCACCTTTTCTGCACCGAAAAGCGTCTCAATGCTTATCCTGGCCGGCGGCGATAAGCGCCTGCTGCAGGCCCATATTGAGGCGGTCAAAGAAACGCTGGCCATCATGGAGCAGACGATTTCCGCCCGTGACACGAAGGAGGGCATCACCTCGATCGTCCCCACCGGCAAGATGGTGGCGGCGCTCTTTACCCACGATACGTCACGCAATCTCGATCCGGCCATTCATACCCATGCGGTAGTTGCCAACGTGACCGAGCTGGACGGGAAGTGGAAGGCGCTGGCCACCGATGCCATTTACGGTGCCGGGTTTATTGAGACGATGTACCGCCATCAGGTCAGCTTCGGCAAAATCTACCGCAACAGCCTGAAGGCGAAAACCGAGGCGATGGGGTATGAGACAGAACTCACCGGCGGCAAGCATGAACTGTGGGAAATCAAAGGGTTTCCGGAGGCGGTGCTGGAGGAGTTTTCATCCCGCCACCGTGAAATTGCCGCCCAGGTCGGGGATGAAGCGTCGCTGAAAAGCCGCGACGTCGCGGCGTTAGACACCCGGCAGAAAAAGGTCGATATCAGCCGTTACGGACTCGATGACGTCGATGCGCAGGGCGCACGCACGCCGGTTGTCCCGTCACGGACGTCCGCTGACGCCCGCAACGAGCCATCACTGCCCCCTGTGCGTCTGGATTTACCGTCAGAATCGGCAGCCGAAGTGGGTAAACCGAGTATAGCCTCTGCCCGTACGCCTGCTGAGATGGCCAGTCCGGCTGAAGCCGTCACCGAGCCATCCCTGTCCCGTGAACGCGTGGATCTCCCCTCAGAGCCTGCAATTGAGGTGGGAGACGCAGGGAATGCCCCTGTCCGCACGACCGCTGAGGCGGTCAGTCTGCCCGAACCCGGACAGGTAACGCCGGGAAAAAGTCCGGGGGCGAAGGACGCTCCGGCGGAACCGCCAATCGCCAAACCAGAGACGCAGGCCGGGCGCAACCGCCTGCAGGCGCGATGGGATCAGCAGATGGCAGACCTGAATTTTGATATCCGTGAGGTGATAGACGCGGCACAGGTTCGCGCCGTGGAGCCTGAACAGGCGGAAGAACGTCCGATGCCGCCAAGCGTCATGCAGGCGGTGCGTACTGCGATTTCGGTGCTCAGTGATACCCGCACCCGCTTTACCTACGGTGACCTGCTGATGACGGCGCATGAGGCGGGGGAAGGGCAACAGTCGATCCCCAATCTGCGCAAGGCGATCGACCGGGCCATCAGTGAAAACCTGCTGGCCCCGCTGGACGGGGACAAAGGGGTATTTACCTCGCATATTCATCTGCTGGATGAACTGTCTGTGCAGGCCCTGGCGGCCGATATCGTGAAGGAAGGGAAAGTGGTCAGCTTCCGGCAGACCGACATCGACACGCCTGAGCGGCTCAAAGCGGTGGAATTTGCGCCGGTGGCCATCCTGAACGCACCGGCGTCTATCAGCCGTCTGCGCGAGGTGACGGAAGAACTGGTGACAATGTCACGTGAGCATGGCCGCGAGGTGAAAATACTGGCCAGCTCTGCCGAACGGGGCCTGAGCTTTGGCAAATCTGCGCTGCTCAAAGACGACATTCTCTATCGCAGCCGCGTTCTGGATAAGGGGTTCAGTCTCTCTGCGCACAGCACGCTCATCGTGGAAAGTGCGGAGCGCCTCGGACTCAAGGAGATGCTGGTCCTGAGCGGCGAAGCGAAGGAGAAAGACGCCCAGCTTATTTTCCTGGACAGCGCCGGGCGGCAGTCCAACGCCAACGCCCTGTCGGTGCTGTCATCCGCCGGCGTGCCCCGTCACGGTCTGACCGAACCGGTGGCGGGGCTGGAAGCACGGGTGATCAGTATCGGCGATAAGCGTGACCGTTACCGGGCACTGGCTGAACGCTATGCTGACCTGAGTTCACCGGACACCCCCGTCACCGCCGTGGTCACCGGCGCCCGCGAGCAGCAGCACCTGACCAGCATTATCCGTGACGCCCTGCAAAACGCCGGCAAGCTTGAACGGGACGGCGTAACCGTCGAAGCCCGCACGCCGGTCTATGCCAGCGTGAAAGAACGCCTGCTCCCGGCCACGTACCGGGCAGGGATGGTGCTGGAAGACCGGTCAGACAAAAATGAGACCCGCCACTACACCCTTGACCGGGTGCATGAGGAGACGCGCATGTTGTCACTTATCGACAGTGACGGCGTTCTGAGCCGCGTAAAACTGAGCGACCTGACCGGTGACTGGCGGCTGTTTACCCGTGAACAGTTGCACGTTGCTCAGGGAGAGCAGCTGTTTGCCCTGGCCGCTGACAAAGCCAATGGGCTGAAAGCCCGCGACCGGCTGACGGTCACTGCCGTCAGTGAGGGAAAATTAACGGTGCAGCGCGATGACCAGAAAAAACCGCTGCAGGTCGCGACCGACCGTCCGCTGTATCTGACGCACGGCTACGTCAGCGCACCGGGGAGCCGGGACAATGAGCACGGTATCGTGCTGGCCAGCCTCAACGCCCGTGACCTGTCCGGCAACATCATGAACGCCCTGGCCCAGTCGGGCCATGAGGCGGAAATCTTTACCGGGGAAGCACAAAACAAGGCGGAAGAGAAACTCGGCCGGATGCGCACCACCCGCTCACCGCTGGCGTTAGTCCGCCAGGCCAGTGGCAAGGAAGACGCCGGGGAAGCGCTGGCCGTGTTAAACGCGGGATTACTCACGGATGCGCAAAAGGCCGTGTCGCGGGCGGTAGCCCAGATGAAGGACGTCGCCTTCTCTGAGGTGAAGCTGCTGGAGCAGGCGGGCACGTTCTTCAATAATCTGGGGGCGTTACGGGGCGAAGTGGCCCGGCAGGTGAAAGAGGGAGACCTCATCCCGGTGAAAGTCGCCGGCGGTGGGGGATTTGTGGGGCGGGCGACCTGGGAGATGGAAAAGGCCATCATCCGTGAGATTGATACGGGTAAAAATACCCAGACGCCGCTGATGGCCACGATGGACCCGGTCTTGCTTAATGGGCTGACCGCCGGGCAGAAGGCCGCCACGACGCTTATCCTGCAAAGCCCCGATCGCTTTACTGGCGTACAGGGCTATGCTGGCGTCGGGAAAACCACCCAGTTCCGGGCGGTGAAAGCCGCGATTGACACCCTGCCGGAAAGTGAACGGCCGCTCGTGATTGGGCTTGCCCCAACACACCGCGCGGTGAAGGAAATGCGTGACGTTGGCATCGAGGCGCAGACCCTTAAATCCTTCGTGGTGGACTGGCAACAACGCACGGCGGCGGGCGAAGACGTGCGTTATGCCAGGACACTTTTTCTGATTGATGAGTCCTCGATGCTGGGGAATCAGGACACCGCTGCCGCCTATCAGGCGATATCGCGCGGAGAGGGCCGGGCCGTTGCGGTGGGCGATACCGGTCAGCTGCAGTCGCCGGAAAGCGGGGCACCGTTCACGCTGATGCAGGAGCGCAGTTCCCTCGACGTGGCTGTGATGAGCGAAATCGTTCGCCAGCGTAATCATGACCTGAAGTCTGCCGTTTACAGCGTCATTGAGAACAAAGCCGGTGCTGCCCTGGAGAAAATGGAGAGAGTGTCACCGAAGACGGTGCCCCGGCTGAGGTCCTGGGAGGCACCTGGCCACTCGGTGGTCGAAACCGAATCACCGTGGACACGGATTACCGTGGACTACATGAGCCGGACACCGGATGCCCGCGAGCGCACCATGATTGTGGTGCAGCTGCATGAGGACCGGCAGATGATCAATAAATACATTCATCAGGCCATGTTAAAAGAAGGGGCGTTGGGGGAGAAGGCGGTGACCGTCCCGATACTGGATCGCATTACCGGCGGTCGTCACGATTTCAACCGCATTAATGACTGGAAGGCGGGGCAGGTGGTGCTGGCCAACGAGCGTTATCTGAGCGTGACCGGCATCGATTTGGGAACGGAGCGCGTCTTTTTGCGCGATGAAAATGACCGCATGCACTATTACTCTCCGAAAGAGCTAAACGCCACCGAAATTGAGGTGTTTGAACGGCGTGAGATTGAGCTGCGGGAAGGTGACAGCGTGCGCATGAGCAAAACGCAGAAGCAGGCGGGCCATGATGCCCATGAACAGTACCGGGTGGAAACACTGCGGGACAACGGCGAGGTGGTACTCAAAAACGCCGGCGGCGAAAAGGTCATTACGCCGGGCATGACGCGGGCAGACCAGCACATCGATTATGCCTGGGCGGTGACCGGCTACGGCGCACAGGGGGCCAGTACGGACTATGTGATTGCGCTGGAGGGGACGGAGGGGGCGCGTAAGCGAATGAGCGGCATGCGGGCCTTTTACATTAACGCCTCCCGTGCCCGCGACCATGTGCAGATTTACACCGATGGTCTTCGTGACTGGATGGATACGCTGCGGCAAAAAGATAACGGCCCGCAGACTGCGCATGATGCCCTGAAGCCGGAATCAGAGCGGGCGCAGGCCCGGAGCATCTGGGCGATGGGGCAGCCGGTGGGCAAAACGGCCATCGGGCGAACCTACCTGCGGGAACAGGGCTTAAAAGATAACCCCGTGACGGCGCGGATTATTCCGCCGACCCGAAAATATCCGATGCCGCATCTGGCGTTACCGGTTTATGACGGCAACGGCAAAACGGCGGGTCTGACGATGTTTCCCCTTCAGTCAGACACCGGTCAGATACAGACCGGGCCGGTACGCCAGCTGACGACCGAGGGCGCCCAGGCGGCGGTGGTGCAAAAAAGCCGCAACGGTGACACGATTGTGGTCAGCGATATGCCGCAGGCACTGGCGGCAGCGCGAGGCAACCCGGCGGCAGGCGTATTGCTGCTCACCGGCCGGCAAATGCCGTCCGCGCAACTGCTGAAAGTGGCGGGCGGGGTGACTGACCGGACGTTCAGGCCGGATGCCACGTTGCTCAGGCTGGTCCAGTCTGAGCTGCAGGAGATCCTGCGGTATCTGCCGGCAGAAGAAAGGCCGGCGGATGAGTCTGCCCTGCTTCGCCAGGCACTCCGGGCTATTGAAGAGACGCGGCATCCCCTGTCTGAAATTCAGCTTCCAGAGACTAAAGGACAGGATGTGCCAGCGTTGTCAGCACAATTGGTAGAGCGTGTCGTTCAGAACATGCGGCAGGAAATACCGGTGCTACCGGGTGAGAAGCTGCCGGACTACGCCGCGCTTATCCGTCAGGCGTCCGGCCTGCTTGCCCAAAACGAAGCCCTGCAGGACAACAACGGCGCCATTCGGGCTGTGCTGGCCACCCTTGCCGGGGCGGGTCAGTTTGACAGTGCAGTATTGCCGGCTGAAAACGCGCAGGGAAGCCTGGTGTCTGCAGAAGCACTCCGCTACGTGCAGGCCGAGCAGGATAAAGCGCACGGCACCGCTAAAAACCCGCAAAATGACCTGTCAGAGCGGGCGCTGGCCAGCGCGGCGCGTGAACTGGAAAAACAAGGGCAACTGTCGTTACCGCCCGAAAGCCGGGGCCGGGAGCCGGAGCGGGAAGAAATTACCCACGAAGCCGTCCGAAATATTCAGAAAGAACGTTAATCCACACCGCGACACACCGCTGGCAGCGGTCCAACCTTTTATTCACCGGTGACACCGGGATCCTTCTTCGAGAGACATCATCATGACAAACCGTTTTAACGCGGCGGCGCTTTCGCTCGCCCTGAGTTTTACTTTCGGTTCAATCCACGCCGGCGCTGCAGAGCCGGAAGAGTTCACACCGGCGCAGCAAATCCGTATCGGCGAGATTGCCGCCGACTACCTGGTGGCCCATCCGCAGGTGCTTATCGAGGTGAGCAAAAAGCTGCAGGCACAGCAGGCAGCCATCAAGGCACAGCTGATGGCACAGTCGGTGCTGAAGGGGCACCGGCTGCTGATGCAGCTTGACGGCGTGCCGGTGAAAGGCCCGCAAAAATCGAAAGTGATTGTGACGGAGTTTTTTGACTACGAATGCATTGCCTGCAGCATGATGGCTCCGGTGATGGAGCAGGTCATGGTCAGCAACCCGGATGTGCGCTTTGCCTTTCGTGACTGGACGATTTTTGCCGGGCATTACCCCGAGTCTACGCAGGCGTCACGCCGGGGTCTGGCCATCTGGAAACAGAGGGGGGCTGATGCCTATATGGCCTACCACAACGGGATTTACGGCACCGGCCATAACGAAGGGAAACTGACGTCTGACGATATTGAAAAAGTGGCCACGGCAGCGGGCGCAGGAGAAGAAGACGTCGCGAACCGCGCAGCGGCAGATGCCCTGATCGCGGGTAACAGTGCGCTGGCAGAGCTATTGGGATTAACCGGGACGCCGGGGATCATCGTGATGCCGGCAGAGAACGCGACCGTAGACAACACGACGGTAATTCCGGGCGTTGTGTCTGCCCAGGTGATGCAGCAGGCCATCGATAATGCGATGAAATAAGGCGAGGTCGTGCAGGCCACCGGGTTTGAGGTGGCCTTGCGCGGTGTCGGGAGAAAAACGATGAAGGGTGAAAAAGCACTGTCGATCCACTTTTTTGACCTGCATGGCTTTATGTTCAGCGATGATGATATCGAGCATCAGCGGGTGTGTTTCAGAACCCGTCCGGGATTGCACCACGAGGCACTGAAGGTGGCCATTACCTGTCTGACTAAGTGCGTGCCGGAAAACCTGACCTGGGACGCGACCTGTGGGGAAGGTTCCTTTTGCCTGCTGACCGCCAGTGCGTCATCAGGAATTTATGCATTGCCCTATCGGGAGGAAAAAGACAGATGAAGCACAACAGATTGCGGGTGGCCTTACTGGCCACGTTATTGATGACAGGCGTTTGTACCGCCAGCGCGGCCCCGTCGGTACAGGTGGGATTCTCACCGGAAGGCAGCGCGCAGCAGCTGGTACTGCAGACTTTAGACGATGCGCGACAAAGCGTTCGTCTGATGGGGTACTCGTTTACCTCGCCCGACATTGCCGGGGCACTGGTCGCCGCAAAGAAACGCGGCGTTGACGTCCAGGTGGTACTGGATGAGGGCGGCAATCGCGGGAAAGCCAGTGTGGCCGCGATGAATTTACTGGTGAATGCGGGGATCCCGGTGCGTACCGTCAGCCAGTTTAAAATCATGCATGACAAAGTGATTATTGTTGATGGCCAGACGGTCGAAACCGGGTCGTATAACTATACCCAGTCTGCCGCGCGGTCGAATTCGGAGAACGCTCTGGTACTGCACGATGTGCCTGACCTGGCACAAACCTACCTGACCCACTGGCAGTCGCGCTGGGCGTTAGGGAAAGACTGGGTGTCATCGTACTGACAGAGATCCTCCGGCGTTCTGAATGGCGAACGTTACCTCTTTTCGCATTTTTGTCTTATCCCGCGCCAACGGGAGTGAAAATGCTTTTTATGCTGCTGATTTAATGAATCTATAGTAGGCTTTCCCAAACGATATATTCAGATCCTTGGGGAGGCCAAAATGTCACAATCCACAAATGCAGCTCCTTCCTCAGCGAAACCTAAACGTGCTTACAGAAAAGGCCAGCCATTGTCGGGAACAGAACGACAACTCGCTTCAATTTCTCGTAAACGGTTAAGCCAAAAAGAAATTAAAGTCTTTGTGGACCCTGAGATTAAGTCGATGTTGATGGGCATGTGCAAAGAAGAAGGTGCAACGCAAGCTGAAGTCCTTCAGCGACTCATAAAGAATGCAGCTGAACGAACCAGGTAAGTGCGTGGGTTGACATTCTTGCATGTGACCACAGGTAGTGCTAGATTGCTGATCAGTTAGAGAATTTATGGCTGGCCACGCCGCAAGGTGGCAGGGAATGGGTGCTGTGTAGAAGGTTTTACAGGCCCAGAAAAGCAAAAACCCCGAAAATCTTCCTCAGGTTTGGCGACTAGGGAGAAGATAATCGGGGCTCACTAAAACTGTATAGAGTTGTTGCTCTATGCAGGGAGTATAGATTTATGCCTTTTAAAGGTCAACTCCTCCGGCGCAACATAAGCGTTGGGAGCCGTGTCTGAGCAAATATTTCCATTCTCACCGGTAGCAAACAGTGTTTCTGCCAGTGTTTATCGTCCTTCGCGCCGGGGTGAAGCTAACCGTCTGCGCAAAGGGCAGTCGAAGACGCACCGCAACAACCAGCCGGTCTACACGGGCAAAACGCCGCGCGGCATGGCCGCAAAAGTGGTGGCCTGCTTCCGCCAGCACGACTGGCGTCGAAATGCCGATCTGATCGCACTTCGCCGTACGGGTTACACGCCTTACTCCCGTGCGTCTGACCCCGCCTTTACTCCTAAACCTATGCGTATTACCCCTCGCTCTGAGAGCCGTGAGGCGCTGACTTCTCTGTCCCTGGTTCTGGCCGCAAATTGTGACTACAGCCCGGACAGCGATTACCTTTTCGAAATGATGCTGCCGGTGGAAGAGATTGCCCGCCGCATGAACGCGCTGCACGTTTATGAGAACGGCCGCAAGGCGTATGACGTATTGCTCCATGCCCTGCGCGTCATGGAACAGCTGGACTACGTGGTGATACACCGCGACCGCGACGCCGACTCTGGCCAGAACAAGCCCATGCGTATTTTTCTCACCGACAAATGCTTTACCTCACGCGGCATCGCGGTTGAAAGCATCCGGGAGTGGTTGCATAAATATCGCCAGTGGGCGGTAGCCAGCGGACTGGCAGAGTCGATGCAGCAGAAGTACCAGCGTCACCTGCTCAAAATGGCGCGTCTGGGCATCAGCATCGACCGCCACCATTCCCTCAAAAACCGGCTGAGACAGATAAAACGCTGGGTTGTCAGCCCGGAGCTGCGCGATGAAAAAGCGCGTACTGAGGCGGACATTGGCGCCGTTCTTGACGAACAGGCGCGTAAAGTGCGGCAATTGCGTCCGGCAAAAGAGACAAATCGTTACCAGAATGCCTGGCGTCGCTATACTGCCGCCGGCCAACTGACGATGGTCGCGCAAATGTCACTGGAAAGCGCCCTCAAAGCCGAGTTCCCGACGCTGCTGGCCAAGGATGCTGAGGCGTTTTATCAGCGGCTCCTGGAGCGCGCCGGCGTTCCACTGTCTTAACCACATTCTTCTCTAAACCTTTCCCCTTCCTGCGATTTCGCGGGCCTGATGCTGGCATTTTTTCCGTTCGCGGATGCCTGGCAGGCTTCCCCACGTCTGTTATCCGCCAAAATGCGCACCGGCGACGGTCGAGGCGTGCTCACGATACGGCGCTGGCCAATGCCTGATTAAGAAATAATCGTTTAAATTCGAAGAGTTAATTCCTCCGGTCGAGGCATTCCATTAACTTCGAAAACCCCTCTTCAGATAGGATTAATTTCGAACGTTACTTCTGAACAAAACAAGCTTTCTAAAGAAAGAGTACTCCTGAGCCGGCTAAAGCCCGGCATCTGGAGTAGCTCCCTTCGCGTTGCTCAGGGCAACAACGCCTGACCAACAGCATCATCGGCAAAGGCAAAGAAGAAGTAGCTCCCCGGACAAGCCGGGGCATAACACCCGTGATATTAGTTACAACATTCACTAAACCTCACCCACGTCAACCCCCGGCACCGAGCGCAAACGCACCCCCTCCGTCCACCTGTAAAGCCGCCCCGCCCCGGGCCAACGGCCCGGAACAGAGTGGCTTTAAAAGTGAATGTTGTAACTATTAAAAATGTGTCGCTTTGAGAGGTGTGGCTTTAGCTCTGAAGTACACGCTCGTAAGCGCCATAGGCGCTAACGCGGAGATACGCCCTGGCTTCGCCAGGACCACTCCGACCGCGTACTTAAGGTTATGTGTAGTTGATGGCGGGTATGGTCTGGCAGGGCGAGGGGTGGGCATCGGGGGAACCTATCAAGCCGGGGCGGCTGCGCCGCTTCACCGGCGACAATGAGCAAAGGATCACTGTCGAACATAGTGCGTCGCCTTCATGCGCTTACGCGCATAAATAATCGCGAGTTGGACATTAAGAGTATAAATAACAAGTTATTTTTTTTTAATTACTTTGGTTAAGCCCCATTGGGCCTCAAACCCCGAAATGAAGAAAATTTAATGGGGGATTTGAGAAAATTAGGCATAAAAAAACCGCCTAAAGAGACGGTTTTCTTAAACTTAATGAAGAAACCGGTTAGCGGCCAGTCCTTCAGATGTGATTTCTAAGCGAGGTTAGAAACGCACACAAGATGTATCACCGGGGCATTTCACCATGTGCGCTAATATAAGTAAAGGGGTGTTTTTATCAAATTTGATAAGGAAAGCGGCCAAAAAAAGCCTCTAAAAAGGCTCGAAAAGAAATTTATAGAAAAAAATTTCTACACCTCACCCTGCATCCTGCGGGCTTTGTTAAATTTGCAATAAGCATTTTTAGACAATCTACATATTGTATGGTTGTAAAAAAAAATCACCACATCTATGATCCGGGTAGTTCCAGCGCCTTATTCATCTACTGTAGCGGCGGTTTGAATAAGCTCTGGAATATACGTCAGCGCATACAAGATGTATCACATCCTCTTGCTTGTGCCTGATACACGATAATACAGGGTGGTTTGCCCAGATTGTTAAAGGCTGCCAAATGAAGAAAGAAATCTTCTTCGCAGTGATCCTCATTGTAAGCATAGCCAGTTCAATGTTTGCCATGGGGCAAGGTGGTTGGAACCTGCACATTACAGAACTTAGTCTTAGTGTTGGTTCCAGCAGCAAGTGACAAAAAAGCCCGCCTCGCGGGTAAAGCCGGTCACTTAAGGTGACCGGCATTACCCGGAGGGCCCAAATATCAGAGGTGATGCCTTACAACAATCGGGTTTCCAATTTCCAGTTCGTCTGCCAGGGCACTGATGACCCCTACTAGCATTAAACGAGCTGGTAGATCAGGGGCATCTTTCTGTGAGTGATAACGGTTGGTACAATTTAGCTTAGCCATTTAGCGGGCTGACTGCGGCCTTCATGGTCATAAGTTGGCATACTTAGAGAGCACCAAGTAGCAATACCTGTCGCCTTCATGCGCTTTGCGCATAAAAAAATAAAGCCGAACCTGATATGGTCGATAATGATTTATTAGCAATACTATAACCGACGAAATAAGAGTGAGGCCTTAAATGGAATTGTATCATTACACTAGTGTTCCTGGTTTACATGCGATCAATGTGTCAAATGGAATAAATGAAGGTTATCTTCAACTCTCTGATAACACTATCTTACGAAAGCACAGTTGGTATACAACATCCCCCTCACCTTTAGGGCATGGCCTTACAAACGGTTCTGAAATTTTAAACAAATATGAAGAATTGTTCTGGAGGCAGATGAATGGTTTCACAAATGCCCAGATTTTACCCCCAGTACAGAATAAACGAGCTGTTAGAATTACTATTGATGCCAAATGGATTCAATCTCAGCCAGGATTTCTTAAATACACAGATTTAATAACCATTCTGAAGCAACCGAAAGATTATGCCTTGCGATTGGGGATAACTGCTCTTGCAGGTAATAAGATTTTAACCCCCCAAGAGCGTGAATATTGGAGTACCCATCCCAATCTTATGCATGATACCTGGTATGTGCACACTGGGGTTCTACCGCACTGTCATATGAAGGTGGTTGAGTTTATGGAAGAAGATGGAAATTATTATGCATATGATTTCGAAAAGCACGGAAGAACTGAAATGGCGCGTTATGGTTCATATTCAATATCTCAAGACTTACTTAGAAAAATTAACTCACTTAGTGATTTGAAATACAATGAAGGAGATATATTTTGTTATTACAGAAAAGGGTTGAGTCCTCAGGTATGTTTTACTCATAAGTTACAGACCTTAAGCGTTTATCTCGACGATCCCAATTTCGTGGCTGTTGAGATTAACAGAGAATTTTACAACAGGTATGGAAGTATTTTTATACCCTGGGTCACGAATCACGCCGAAGAATTGCATCGGCTTTGGCAGCAGGCGGAGAGTTTCTACAATAAAATGCATTCTTGATTAGCGGTGCCGTTAATTTCAATGAGAACTAGCTTATTGCAGTGGACTTGAGCGACTGAGTTACTTGCGGTGTTAGGGGCCTTTTTGACATTCGGCCCCCTCTATAAACGTTTTCTATTAATCAAAAAACCGAAATTCAAATGTTGGATAACATTTGTTTAATGTACTTAATATTTTATCGACTAGTACACATGCATCATACAACGTATCAGGTAATTTTGATTTATGAGGGTATCGATGAAGACGGTGCAATGGATTTCCACAAGTGGTAAAACATGCCTCCCTTACGGCTCCCCATGTAGCATGAGTATATGTAGACGTCCAAGAATAGTATTTATCGTAATCGTCTTTAACACCTGCTAACTCACTGATTTTTCTCAAATCTAACCCACTCCAACTACCAAGCTCTATATTAATAAATTCTTCCCATACGTCTTCACATGCTATTGATTCTAAAGTATCATTATTAATGAATTCAGGTGATTCTACAAATTCATCAAATTTTAAAGCATTTAATTTGGCTTGACCTGCGCCATAAGTTCTCCACTTTTTCCATAACTCTTTATCATCCTTCAAAACCATATAATTCAAGCTGATGTAACTTTCTAAAACCGTTCTTAATCCTAATCTAGCTAATATTCCAGACCTAACTTCACTCTGCAACAACTCTTCTAATATGGTTAAAGAATAAAATGCTATTCCAAAAACACAATCGTGTTTTGCATCAATCGCCGTGGTTAAATGAGTATTCTCCCAATGCTGTTCTAACTGATAGCGTAACGCTTCTACTTTTTCTCTTGTACAGTAAGGTTCAAGTGGGAGGGTTGAGGCTGATTTCACTAATTCTAAGCATGGTGAGATTTCCCAAGCTTCATTCCAAAAGTTTTTCGACCACACTAAGTTTTTCTCATTTTCGGATTTAAGTGCCATTTCTAGAGTTCGAATTGTGGGACGTATTATTCTTAAGTCACCCTCATCCGGATAATTAAATAATGGTTCTATAAATTCACGTGGCCCACGTAATTTTCCTGTAACTACACTGACCATCGCTACAAGCCATCGACAATCTGTTGCTTCTTGAGATTGGTGAGGTATACACATACCTATTGCCATCATTATAATATTAATGTCTGGCTCTGTATTTGGAAGATATTTAGCCCATGTAGTCTTGGCAGGGAGATATTCAAAAATCAATAGTACTGTTAAAGCTGACGCTGTAATAGGATTTGATAATAAGAAAGATAAAAACTCATCGCGAAGCGGTACATTTAATTTTGAAATACCAGTAAGAGATAAATCTGATAACTCTTCTTTTTTATCATGATTTCTGACAAAATCAATCACACGCCTAAATTCAGAAATCGCATAGTTCTGATCTTGATGGTTAGGAAACTCAATCGACCCTTATTGGGTTTCCTAACCATGAACTGTGGCAAGGAAGAACCCCAGATGGTGCGGGCTGTCGCAGAGTAATGCGGGTAAATGCCAGTTTTGCTGTGTTTTTAAGCTAAAACCCATTTTTCAGGCGCACTTATCCAGATCCGGCGCTTGAAGCCATCGTTTTTTAGCCATCCGATGCAGCCTGTCGGACAGCATTTTGGTGGCGTGTTCACCCGCCATGGCGCCGGCAAAACGCAGCCGGCCTTTGCAGAGGATGCACTGGTACGGATCGGTGCCCAGGAAGCCCTTCATAAGTACTGCGAACCCGGGCCGCTTCGGTTTTTCCCGTACCGTCATTTCCAGCGCATTGTAGACCTTCGGCAGCAGCGAGCCTCGCTTGCGGTTGGCCAGAAAACCGTAGTACCGCACCATTTTAAAATGCCGCGCCGGGATATGGCTGACGTAACGCTGCAGCATCTCCTCCTGGCTGATTTTCTGGCGTTTGTGCTGCTGCGTTCGGTGGTCGTAATACTGATGCACCACGGCACCGCCGCGGTAGTGGCGCAGCTGAGAAGCGGCCACCGGCGGGCGCTTCAGATAACGGCCCAGGTATTTCACGCTGCGCCAGGCGCCGCGGGTCTTTTTGGCGAAGTGCACTTTCCAGGCACGGCGATACTGGGCATGCAGGTAACGGTGCCACCGGTCTTCATTACGGATATGACCGAGGCCCGGCAGGCCGCCGGGGTTGATTTGCGCATAGTTGTCGCGCAGCAGGTAAACCACGGCGTTGCGCCAGATTTGCTCTACCTCTTTCTTTTTAAAGAACAGCTGCCGCCAGGTGCTGTGTTTGATGTCGAGGCCGCCGCGGGTGACGGAGACGTGGATATGCGGATGCTGATTCAGCTGTCGGCCGTAGGTGTGTAGCGCGCAAAAGATGCCGACTTCGATCCCCTGTTGGCGCGCCCAGCGGAGCATGGCGCGAGTGGCACAGCGAAACAGGTCATTGAGCAGGGGCCAGTTGTTGTTGAAGAACGGCCACAGCAGGTGAGGCATGGTAAACGTGATGTGCTGCCAGTCGCAGTCGGGCAGGATGTGCTGCTGTTCGGCGATCCACTGCTCAGTGGCCTTGAGGCCACAGCTGCTGCAGGCTTTGGACTTGCAGCTCTGGCAGAAAAAGCGGGAATGGGTGCAGTCCGGTGAGGCGCAGCAGTAACGGCGCACGCCCATGGCGCAGGTGCCGCAGGCGAGCATGCGCTCGACGGCGAGTTTAGTCCAGTCGCTGAGGGCGTCGCCGTGTTTGTCGAGATAGCGGCTCCAGCCGTCATCATGCTGGAACAGCAGCTTTGCCGGTCGGGGAATATACATGGTGCAGAGTCTACAGGGCGGCAGGGAACAGGAAAAGGGCACCGGCGCCAGCGGGCTCACGTCGCAGGCGTGCTCATTTTATGCGGGTGTTGCGGCAGGGGGCATGCGCCCCCGTGCGAGCTATAGGTCAGTCAGACGGCGTCGGCGTCGGCGTTGAGGTGAGGCTGTATCTTAAAGACGGTTGAGGCAGCAGCGCTGCCGTGCTCGCCCCGCAGGGGCGCTACGTTCAATAACCCTTATAACAGCAGCCCATAGAATTTCTGGAAGACGTTCATCTGACCAATGAGAGAATATTACTTCACCTTCAAACTGGGAAAATGCAGGTCTTAACTCAGAACCAACTTTTTTATGTTCTAAAAGTGATGTTCTATTTTTCCCACTCTTTGAAGGTTTTCTTTTACGGCTTTTTTGACTTGCTGGCATAATCCTTCATCCCCTAAATTAGATAGCAGGTGGTTGCACGCAGGAACCCTTCAAGTTGTCCGGCCTAACGCCAATTGTCGGGTTGATTATTGGTGCCACAAAATTTCGATGGTGTCTAACTTACAATCCTTTGGTTTTGAAAGCGCGTAAAGCATCATAAAGAGCCGTCTTACCAATTTTCAGTCTTCCGGCTGCCTCCCGGACACTCAATCCTTGAGCCATTAAACTCTGCGCCTTCTGCAAACCTTCATCAGTGACTACTGGTTTACGTCCGCCCTTTCGTCCCCTAGCCGCTGCAGCAGAAAGCCCCGCCTTGGTTCGTTCACGAATAAGGTCTCGCTCAAATTCAGCCAGTGCTGCAAATATCCCAAAAACCAGCTTGCCCGGAGCTGTCGTGGTATCGATGGCCGCCCCCTGCCCTGTTAGCACTTTTAGGCCAACGCCACGACCAGACAGTTCTTGCACCGTATTGACCAGGTGTGCCATAGAACGGCCTAAACGGTCCAGTTTCCACACGACAAGAATGTCTCCTTCCCGTAAATAGGGGTCCGCTTGGAAAACGGAAATTATCCTACGCTAAGCCTGTTTTTTGTACATATTACTATTCACTGAGCGTAATGCGCGGTATTTACCCTGTCCCAGTTTGAGGTTCGTTCTCCAGACGTAATCCCCGCTCAGGTTGATATGTTCCCATCCCAGTGGTGACAGATGGGTAATCAGTTGCTCATTAATCGGGATCCCTTTTCGTCTCAAAGAATCTATCGCTCTTTCTATATATACCGTATTCCACAGTGAGATCGCCGCAGTCAGCAACGTCAGACCGCTGGCTCGATAGCTCTGATTCTCCAGCCCCCGATCTCTGATTTCACCCAGCCGATGCATAAAGACCGCTCGCGCAAGGGCATTGCGAGCCTCACCTTTATTCAGCCCCGACTGTATTTTAACGAGGAATATACATGCGACGTAATGCACAAAAATGGGTGATGCTGCCAACTTACTGATTTAGTGTATGATGGTGTTTTTGAGGTGCTCCAGTGGCTTCTGTTTCTATCAGCTGTCCCTCCTGTTCAGCTACTGACGGGGTGGTGCGTAACAGCAAAAGCACTGCCGGACATCAGCGCTATCTCTGCTCTCACTGCCGTAAAACATGGCAACTGCAGTTCACTTACACCGCTTCTCAACCCGGTACGCACCAGAAAATCATTGATATGGCCATGAATGGTGTTGGATGCCGGGCAACCGCCCGCATTATGGGCGTTGGCCTCAACACGATTTTACGTCACTTAAAAAACTCAGGCCGCAGTCGGTAACCTCGCGCATACAGCCGGGCAGTGACGTCATCGTCTGCGCGGAAATGGACGAACAGTGGGGCTATGTCGGGGCTAAATCGCGCCAGCGCTGGCTGTTTTACGCGTATGACAGGCTCCGGAAGACGGTTGTTGCGCACGTATTCGGTGAACGCACTATGGCGACGCTGGGGCGTCTTATGAGCCTGCTGTCACCCTTTGACGTGGTGATATGGATGACGGATGGCTGGCCGCTGTATGAATCCCGCCTGAAGGGAAAGCTGCACGTAATCAGCAAGCGATATACGCAGCGAATTGAGCGGCATAACCTGAATCTGAGGCAGCACCTGGCACGGCTGGGACGGAAGTCGCTGTCGCTCTCAAAATCGGTGGAGCTGCATGACAAAGTCATCGGGCATTATCTGAACATAAAACACTATCAATAAGTTGGAGTCATTACCCTTTTTTCAACTTCTGATGGATGCGAGTGATTGAACTCATACATTAATGTTTTCCCACGAAGTCTTTTTTCAGGTAAGCCTTCGCACATATCGGTAAATAGCTTGCCTGCTTTTATTTTTTCTGTCATCGACATGTTCATTTTTAACATTCCGTCCTGATAAGTTGGTCGGATAAGGCGCTCGCGCCGTATCCGACATTAATTTCTTAAGCGACTTCATTCACCTGGCGACGCAGCAGGGAAAGTGGGCCGGGGCCGCTAAGCGTGAACACGGAAATTAAGGTGAAGCCCAGCGCCACCAGACCCAGCACCAGGTAAGCGCCCTGGAAACCGATGCTTTCATACATATTGCCCGCCAGAATAGACATAAAAATCATCGCCAGTTGCTTAAAGAAGCAGAAACAGACCAGATAAATCGTCGCTGAAAAACGCACTTCAAACTGGCTGGTAATATATTTAAAGCTGCCCACCAGCAGGAACGGTACTTCAAACATATGCAGCGTTTTCAGAGTAACCACTTCCAGTGCTGAGGTAGCGAACGATGAGCCAATAATACGTACTGACATAATAGTGCCAGCCAGCAGCAGGGCGTTTTTCCCACCGATGCGATTAATGATCAGTGGCGCAAAAAACATAATCGAGGCGTTAAGTAATTCGCCCATTGTCGTTACGTAGCCAAATACCCGCGTACCCTGTTCACCGGTAGCAAAGAACGAAGTAAAGAAATTAGCAAACTGTTGGTCAAAAACATCGTAGGTGCAGGAAACGCCAATAACATACAGTGACAAAAACCACAGTTTTGGCTGTCTGAACAGTTCCAGCGCCAGCTTAAGGCTAAATGCCGAATGGTTGGCACCTACCGCATTGGCAACCGTGGCAGAAGAGGGCGCATCCGTTTTGGCGAAAAAGAGTAAAACGGCGAGGAGGAGTGCACAGCCAGAACCCAGCCAGAAAACAAACTGATTATTGATGGTGAACATGATGCCGACAATCGAGGCACACAGCGCCCAGCCAACACAGCCAAACATCCGCGCGCGACCAAATTCGAAATTACTACGACGGCTGACTTTCTCGATAAATGCCTCTACTGCTGGCGCACCGGCGTTAAAACAAAAGCCAAGATAAATACCACCAACAATCGCTCCTACTAAAATGTTGTATTGTAACAGTGGCCCGAAGATAAAAATAAAGAACGGCGCAAACACCACTAACATGCCGGTAATAATCCACAGCAGGTATTTGCGCAGCCCGAGTTTGTCAGAAAGCAGACCAAACAGCGGTTGGAATAATAGCGAGAACAGAGAAATAGCGGCAAAAATAATACCCGTATCACTTTTGCTGATATGGTTGATGTCATGTAGCCAAATCGGGAAAAACGGGAAGTAGGCTCCCATGATAAAAAAGTAAAAGAAAAAGAATAAACCGAACATCCAAAAGTTTGTGTTTTTTAAATAGTACATAATGGATTTCCTTACGCGAAATACGGGCAGACATGGCCTGCCCGGTTATTATTATTTTTGACACCAGAGCAACTGGTAATGGTAGCTACCGGCGCTAAGCTGGAATTCCGCCGACACTGACGGGCTCCAGGAGTCGTCGCCACCAATCCCCATATGGAAACCGTCGATATTCAGCCATGTGCCTTCTTCCGCGTGCAGCAGATGGCGATGGCTGGTTTCCATCAGTTGCTGTTGACTGTAGCGGCTGATGTTGAACTGGAAGTCGCCGCGCCACTGGTGTGGGCCATAATTCAATTCGCGCGTCCCGCAGCGCAGACCGTTTTCGCTCGGGAAGACGTACGGGGTATACATGTCTGACAATGGCAGATCCCAGCGGTCAAAACAGGCCGCAGTAAGGCGGTCGGGATAGTTTTCTTGCGGCCCTAATCCGAGCCAGTTTACCCGCTCTGCTACCTGCGCCAGCTGGCAGGTCAGGCCAATCCGCGCCGGATGTGGCGTATTGCTCGCCACTTCAACATCAACGGTAATCGCCATTTGACCACTTCCATCAATCCGGTAGGTTTTCCGGCTGATAAATAAGGTTTTCCCCTGATGCTGCCACGCGTGGACCGTGGTAATCAGCACCGCGTCGGCAAGCGTATCTGCCGTGCACTGCAACAACGCTGCTTCGGCCTGGTAATGGCCCGCCGCCTTCCAGCGTTCGACCCAGGCGTTAGGGTCAATGCGGGTCGCTTCACTTACGCCGTCGTTATCCAGCGGTGCGCGGGTGAACTGATCGCGCAGCGGCGTCAGCAGTTGTTTTTTATCGCCAATCCACATCTGTGAAAGAAAGCCTGACTGGCGGTTAAATTGCCAACGCTTATTATCCAGCTCGATGCAAAAATCCGTTTCGCTGGTGGTCAGTTGCGGGATGGCGTGGGGCGCGGAGGGGAGTGTCACGCTGAGGTTTTCCGCCAGACGCCACTGCTGCCAGGCGCTGATGTGTCCGGCTGCTGACCATGTGGTCGCGTTCGGTTGCACTACGTGAACCGTTAGCCAGAGTTGTCCGGCGCTCTTCGGCTGCGGTAGTCCAGGCAGTTCAATCAACTGTTTACCTTGTGGAGCGACATCCAGAGGCACTTCACCGCTTGCCAGCGGCTTGCCATCCAGCGCCACCATCCAGTGCAGGAGCTCGTTATCGCTATGACGGAACAGGTATTCGCTGGTCACTTCGATGGTTCGCCCGGATAAACTGAACTGGAAAAACTGCTGCTGGTGTTTTGCTTCCGTCAGCGCCGGATGCGGCGTGCGGTCGGCAAAGACCAGACCGTTCATGCAGAACTGGCGATCATTCGGCGTATCGCCAAAATCACCGCCGTAAGCCGACCACGGATTGCCATTTTCATCATATTTAATCAGCGACTGATCCACCCAGTCCCAGACGAAGCCGCCCTGTAAACGGGGGTACTGACGAAACGCCTGCCAGTATTTAGCGAAGCCGCCAAGACTGTTACCCATCGCGTGGGCGTATTCGCAAAGGATCAGTGGGCGCGTCTCTCCAGGCAACGAAAGCCATTTTTTGATGGACCATTTCGGCACAGCCGGGAAGGGCTGGTCTTCATCCACGCGCGCGTACATCGGGCAAATAATATCGGTTGCGAAGGTGTCGGCTCCGCCGCCTTCATACTGTACCGGGCGGGAAGGATCGACAGATTTGATCCAGCGATAGAGTGCGTCGTGATTAGCGCCGTGGCCTGATTCATTCCCCAGCGACCAGATGATCACACTCGGGTGATTACGATCGCGCTGCACCATTCGCGTTACGCGTTCGCTCATCGCGGGTAGCCAGCGCGGATCATCGGTCAGACGATTCATTGGCACCATGCCGTGGGTTTCAATGTTGGCTTCATCCACCACATACAGGCCGTAGTGGTCGCACAGCGTGTACCACAGCGGATGGTTCGGATAATGCGAACAGCGCACGGCGTTAAAGTTGTTCTGCTTCATCAGCAGGATATCCTGCACCATCGTCTGCTCATCCATGACCTGACCATGCAGAGGATGATGCTCGTGACGGTTAACGCCGCGAATCAGCAACGGCTTGCCGTTCAGCAGCAGCAGACCATTTTCAATCCGCACCTCGCGGAAACCGACATCGCAGGCTTCTGCTTCAATCAGCGTGCCGTCGGCGGTGTGCAGTTCAACCACCGCACGATAGAGATTCGGGATTTCGGCGCTCCACAGTTTCGGGTTTTCGACGTTCAGACGTAGGGTGACGTGATCGGCATAACCACCACGCTCATCGATAATTTCACCGCCGAAAGGCGCGGTGCCGCTGGCGACCTGCGTTTCACCCTGCCACAAAGAAACCGTCACCCGCAGCTCATCGCGCAGCTCGCCGTACATCTGAACGTCTGCCTCCAGTACAGCGCGGCTGAAATCATCATTAAAGTGAGTGGCTACATGGAAATCGCTGATTTGCGTGCTCGGTTTATGCAGCAACGAGACGTCACGGAAAATGCCGCTCATCCGCCACATATCCTGATCTTCCAGATAACTGCCGTCACTCCAGCGCAGCACCATCACCGCGAGGCGGTTTTCTCCGGCGCGTAAAAATGTGCTCAGGTCAAATTCAGACGGCAAACGGCTGTCCTGGCCGTAACCGACCCAGCGCCCGTTGCACCACAGATGAAACGCCGAGTTAACGCCATCAAAAATAATTCGCGTCTGGCCTTCCTGTAGCCAGCTTTCATCAACATTAAATGTGAGCGAGTAACAACCAGTCGGATTCTCCGTGGGAACAAATGGCGGATTGACCGTAATGGGATAGGTCACGTTGGTGTAGATGGGCGCGTCGTAACCGTGCATCTGCCAGTTTGAGGGGACGACGACAGTATCGGCGACAGGAAGATCGCACTCCAGCCAGCTTTCCGGAACCGCTTCTGGTGCCGGAAACCAGACAAATTGCCACTCACCATTCAGGCTGCGCAACTGTTGGGAAGGGAGATTGGTGCGGGCCTCTTCGCTATTACGCCAGCTGGCGAAAGGGGGATGTGCTGCAAGGCGATTAAGTTGGGTAACGCCAGGGTTTTCCCAGTCACGACGTTGTAATACGACGGCCAGTGAATCCGTAATCATAGTCATAGCTGTATCCTGTGTGAAATTGTTATCCGCTAACAATTTCACACAACATACGAGTCGGACGCATAAAGTGTAAAGCCTGGGGTGCCTAATGAGTGAGCTGACTCACATTAATTGCGTTGCGCTCACTGCCCGCTTTCCAGTCGGGAAACTTGTCGTGCCAGCTGCATTAATGAATCGGCCAACGCGCGGGGAGAGGCGGTTTGCGTCTTGGGCGCCAGGGTGGTTTTTCTTTTCACCAGAGAGACGGGCAAAAGCTGATTGCCCTTCACCGCCTGGCCCTGAGAGAGTTGCAGCAAGCGGTCCACGCTGGTTTGCCCCAGCAGGCGAAAATCCTGTTTGATGGTGGTTAACGGCGGGATATAACACGAGCTGTCTTCGGTATCGTCGTATCCCACTACCGAGATATCCGCACCAACGCGCAACCCGGACTCGGTAATGGCGCGCATTGCGCCCAGCGCCATCTGATCGTTGGCAACCAGCATCGCAGTGGGAACGATGCCCTCATTTAGCATTTGCATGGTTTGTTGAAAACCGGACATGGCACTCCAGTCGCCTTCCCGTTCCGCTATCGGCTGAATTTGATTGCGAGTGAGATATTTATGCCAGCCCGCCAGACGCAGACGCGCCGAGACAGAACTTAATGGGCCCGCTAACAGCGCGATTTGCTGGTGACCCAATGCGACCAGATGCTCCACGCCCAGTCGCGTACCGTCTTCATGGGAGAAAATAATACTGTTGATGGGAGTCTGGTCAGAGACATCAAGAAATAACGCCGGAACATTAGCGCAGGCAGCTTCCACAGCAATGGCATCCTGGTCATCCAGCGGATAGTTAATGATCAGCCCACTGACGCGTTGCGCGAGAAGATTGTGCACCGCCGCTTTACAGGCTTCGACGCCGCTTCGTTCTACCATCGACACCACCACGCTGGCACCCAGTTGATCGGCGCGAGATTTAATCGCCGCGACAATTTGCGACGGCGCGTGCAGGGCCAGACTGGAGGTAGCAACGCCAATCAGCAACGACTGTTTGCCCGCCAGTTGTTGTGCCACGCGGTTGGGAATGTAGTTCAGCTGCGCCATCGCCGCTTCCACCTTTTCCCGCGTTTTCGCAGAGACGTGGCTGGCCTGGTTCATCACGCGGGAAACGGTCTGATAAGAGACACCGGCATACTCTGCGACATCGTATAGCGTTACTGGTTTCACATTTACCACCCTGAATTGACTCTCTTCGGGTGCTATCATGCCATACCACGAAATGTTTTGCGCCATTCGGAGGGGGCACGCCGAAGTGAGATTCAAAATGCCGACGTCAGTTCACAGGTGGGTAATGATACCAACGTGTTGATTTCGTATTTTCACTGACACCAGGATCATCCTGATGTTACAAGGATTGAATGACTACAGATTAAAATAGTCATCAACAGGTTGACAGCATTACCCAGAATATCGGGTAATGACTCCAACTTATTGATAGTGTTTTATGTTCAGATAATGCCCGATGACTTTGTCATGCAGCTCCACCGATTTTGAGAACGACAGCGACTTCCGTCCCAGCCGTGCCAGGTGCTGCCTCAGATTCAGGTTATGCCGCTCAATTCGCTGCGTATATCGCTTGCTGATTACGTGCAGCTTTCCCTTCAGGCGGGATTCATACAGCGGCCAGCCATCCGTCATCCATATCACCACGTCAAAGGGTGACAGCAGGCTCATAAGACGCCCCAGCGTCGCCATAGTGCGTTCACCGAATACGTGCGCAACAACCGTCTTCCGGAGCCTGTCATACGCGTAAAAAAGCCAGCGCTGGCGCGATTTAGCCCCGACGTATCCCCACTGTTCGTCCATTTCCGCGCAGACGATGACGTCACTGCCCGGCTGTATGCGCGAGGTTACCGACTGCGGCCTGAGTTTTTTAAATGGCGGAAAATCGTGTTGAGGCCAACGCCCATAATGCGGGCAGAGGGCCAGGCGAAGCGGCCGCGTTCCAGCCGTTTGGTCAGCAGGCACAGCCCGTCGCCGGTGGACCACAGCAGTTTGACCTTACTGCCGCTGCGGCCCCGGAAGATGAAGACATGGCCGGACATCGGGTCATCTTTCAGCATCGTCTGCACCTTTGCGGCGAGACCATTGAAGCCGTTGCGCATGTCGGTGATACCGGCAACCAGCCAGATTTTGGTGCCTGTTGGCAGGTGGTTATCACTTCCTTTATCTGTCCTGTGATGATCCTTATGACTTCGCCAGACTACTTCACCACACACATGGGTCTGCCAGATACCGGTTCGGGATGGATTTCCGCTTCTACGCTGAACACCGTCTTTAGAAGCTCTGGTTTCATCACTGCTTCCGGAGCACCTTGCGCCATCACGCGACCGCTTGCCAGTACCACCAGATGATCGCAATAGCGGCTGGCCTGATTCAGATCGTGGAGTACCGTCACTACGGTTTTCCCCTGCCTTTTGAGTTCAACCATCAGGCGCATCAGTTCAACCTGATGATTGATATCGAGGTAGGTCGTAGGCTCATCAAGAAGAATGAGTGGGGTATCCTGTGCCAGCACCATCGCCAGAAACGCACGCTGGCGCTGGCCGCCGGAAAGCTGGGTTAACCTGCGGTCAGCCAGATTGCGCGTCCGGGTCTGACTCATTGCCACGTTGACCCGCTCGTTGTCTTCCGCGGAGAGTCGCCCCCACAACGACAGCCACGGGCTGCGGCCGTAGGAAACCAGCTCCCGTACAGTGATCCCCTCGGGGGATAAATGGTGTTGCGGCAGTAAAGCCAGGCGGCGAGCCAGCTGGCGGGCGGAAAAACCGGCTATGGGTTTTTCATCAAGCAATATCTCGCCAGAGTCTGGTGTTAACAGGCGAGAAAAACAGTTCAACAGCGTCGATTTCCCGCAACCGTTAGGGCCGAGCAGGGCCGTGATTTTTCCGGCAGGCAGGGCGAGAGAAAGTCCATCCAGCACGGTTTGTGCGCCATAGCTGGCGGTCAGATTTTCAGTACGTAATCTCATTTATCGCATTCTCACAAGCAGCCAGACAAACCACGGTGCGCCGATAATGGCGGTCAGCACGCCTGCCGGAAGCTCCATCGGCGGATGAATGATTCGTGCCAGCAGATCGGCAATGACCAGCAACAACGCGCCCGTCAGGGCCGAAACGGGCATCAGCCAGCGGTGACGCCCGCCGGCGATCCTGCGCACCATGTGCGGCACGACGAGACCAATAAAACTTATCGGGCCACAGACGGCCACGCCGGTTGCTGTCATCGCGACAGCCAGCATCAGCCCCTGGAACCGGGTGCGCTGAACCGACACGCCGAGCGTGGCTGCTCGTGCATCGCCCAGCGCCAGCAGGTCGAGATCGCGACAAAAGCGCAGGCTCAGCGGCAAAAACAGAATGAGCAACGGCACGGCAATCTTCACAAAGTGCCAGTCGCGCCCCCATAAGCTACCCGTCAGCCACAGCAGGGCACTGTTTACATCCTGCGGGTGCAGGAGCATCAGGTAATCCGTCAGGCTCGCCCAGCAGGCGGAAAGCGCCACGCCGGTGAGCGCCAGCTTCATCGGCTGGTGGGTCTTTGCCAGCATCTTCAGCAAGATCAACCCCGCCATACCGCCCGCAAAGGCCAGCAGCGGCAGCACCATCACGGATAGTGATGGCATAAGAAGCAGTGCTCCCACAGAGGCAAGGCTGGCGGCATGGTTAATGCCGAGAATATCCGGTGATGCTAGCGGGTTACGCACAATCCCCTGTACCAGCACGCCCGCCACGGCGAGGGCTGCACCGACAAACAGTGCCAGCAGCAAGCGCGGCAGTCGGTACTCCATCAATACATAATAATGCTCGCGTCCGTCCTGCCAGTCGGTCAGCAGCGCGCGCCACGGCACGGGGATCACCCCCATATGGAGTGATAACAGCGCACAGCCTGCCAGGGCAAGGGTGATGAAAATGACCAGCGCAATTTTCATCCTCGCCTCCTCACCAGCCAGACAAAGCAAGGACTGCCAATCAGCGCCAGCACTGCGCCTGCGGGCAGATCGCCGGGGAAGGCCAGCGCGCGTGCGAGTACATCTGCCATCAGCATCAGCGTGGCCCCCAGCAGCATGCTCACCGGCAGTACGTTGCGCTGATCGAAGCCTGCCCAGAAGCGCGCCAGATGTGGCACCAGCAGGCCGATAAACGCCACCGGACCTGCCACACTGACGCACGCGCCAACCAGAAGCAGCACTAACATATTGATGATCAAACGTAGTCTCGGCAGGTTCACTCCCAGCGTATGGGCGGTACTGTCGCTGACGTTGAGCAGGTTCAGTTGATTCGCCAGCAGCAACACGACAGGGACTGCAGTGACCACCACCGGCAAGAGCTGCCAGACATCCTGCCAGTGGGCGTGGGACACTCCGCCTGCCAGCCAGTAAAAGATGCCGTAAGCATGATCTTCGGCCAGCAGCAGGGTGATGCGGGTCAGGGCCATACAAAAGGCCGACAGCGCGATACCCGCGAGGATCAGTTTGTTTCTGTCCTGGGTATGACGAAACCCGCCTCCTGCGGTCATGACCAGCAGCCAGCTCACGCCGCCCCCGCATGCCGCGATGAACGACAGGGAATAGCCTGCAACCGGCGTCGGACTCAGCGCGCTGGTAAGCGCCATAGCCAGCGCCGCGCCGCTGTTAATGCTGAGCAGTGAAGGAGAGGCCATTGGGTTGTGGGTCAGGGTTTGCAGCAGCGTGCCCGCGAGCGCCAGGCTTGCGCCGATCAGAACGGCGACCAGGCTTCGCGGCAAACGAAGGTTTTGCACCAGCGCTTCTGGTAGCGTTGGCGTGTGTCCAGGCAGCAGGGCGCGGATTGCGTCTGCTCCGGAAACAGGAATGGCCGAGTAGCAAAACAGACTCAGCCAGAAAATAATAATAAGTACTGCAACGGGAAGCCCCCACAGCAGCACCGGGTGTTTTAGCGCGGTCATTTCACATCGGTAAGCGGCTGATGGTGGAAGATTTTTACCGTGTCAGCGGCAATACGCTCTGCGGCAAAAATACCGCGCATCCGCGCCCAGGCGTTACTGTCGACTGAAGCAACCTGCTGCTTCTGCGCGGCGGTTAATATCTGCCAGAGCGGATCTTGTTGCCAGCGTTTAACAATGCTCTCTTCGCGATAGTGGGCAACCAGCAGCCAGGCAGGATTGACCGCCAGCAGTTGCTCCAGGCCGATGGACGGCATGGACGCGCCCGCCATCGTAGCGGGAACGTTCAGCCCCAGAGAAGCCAGCACGCTGCCGGTCCAGGTCTCCTGGGTATGCAGGTTGAATAGCTGTTCGCGTGATGTGCCAAAGGCCACGCGTGTCCCTGTGGGAAGCTGGCTGGCCCACTGCGCCATCTTCTCTTTATGTTGTTCCAGACGCGCCTGCATCTCTCGTTTTTTACCTACCACTTCGCCGATGATAGCCGCTGAGTGCAAATTTTCAGCGTAGGTTTCGTTGCGGGACTTAAGCAGCAGTACCGGCGCGATTTGCTGCAAGGCGGTGTAAATCCCCGCATGGCGACTGCTGTCGGCAATGATCAGGTCTGGTTTCAGGGCAGCAATGGCTTCCAGGCTCGGCTGCGCGCGCGTTCCGACGGACTGCCACGGTTTCAGGTGCGCACGCACTTTGGGCAGGATGCGTTTTGCATCGTTATCGTCGGCAATACCGATCGGGCTGACGTCCACGGCGGCCAGCGCATCGGCGAACGAGAGTTCCAGCACCACAATCCGTTGTGGCGTTTTATCGAGTGTAAACGTGCCGTGTTCGTCCTGAACCGTGGCGGCAAAGGCGTGGCCGATCACCAGCAGCAGGCCTGCAAAAAGAAAACGGATAAATGCCAACATAGTCACATTCCAGCTAAAAGCCCGGCAAGCCGGGCGTTAACACATCAGAACTTCAACGACCCCTGCATATACAGCGTGCGCGGCTGGCCTGCGTAGATGCCTTTGTTGTTGTCGTCATAAGAGCGGATGAAGTAGTCCTGGTCGAAGATGTTTTTCACACCGAACGCCAGGTTCAGATCTGCCATCTGCGGGCCAAAGTCATACGCCACGCGTGCGCCCCAGAGCATGAAGCCGGGAATACGGCCGGTACTGCCGTCGGCGCTCTCTTTCACTGTATTGGCGTTATCCGCAAACTGGCTGGACTGGAAATCGCTGTTCAGATTGAACGTCCAGTTGCCCGGCTTGTAGTCCACGCCCAGCGTGCCTTTATGTTTCGGGGAGAATGGCACCTGATTGCCATAGGTGTCGCCTTTCTCGCGGATTTCCGCGTTCACATACGCATAGCTGGCGTAGACGGAAACGTTATCAAGCGTTGGCGTTAGCGTACCCAGGTCGTAACGTGCCTGCGTTTCCAGCCCGGTATGGCGCGTTTTGCCACGTGCAGTGACGGTGTCGTTGGTCTGGTTGGAGTCGTACTGATTGTTAAAGTTAATCAGGAACAGCCCCATTTCCGCCGTCAGCGCGCCGTCGTCGTAGCGGGTACCGAGTTCCCAGGTTCGCGCTTTTTCCGGTTCCACATTGCCGCTTTGCACAGCCTTGCCAATCTGGCTGTACTGTACGGTGCCGAACGAGCCTTCAGTGTTTGCATAAAGATTCCAGCTATCAGTCAGGTGATAGAGCACGTTCAACGCCGGAAGCGGTGCGTTATAGCTCACCTCTTCGTGCGTGCCTTTGATGGCGTTGTTCTGGTATGACTCGATATGTTCGAAACGCATACCCGGCGTGATGGTCCAGTTGCCGATGTCGATTTTGTCATCCAGATACCAGGCGTGCGCCTCGGTGCCGGAACGCGTGTCGCGGTCGTAAGGGCTTGAGCCAGACGGCAACTGCCCGCTGCTGGTGGCGGTGTAGTAACGCATTTCATGCGTTGATTCATTCACATAGCGATAGCCCACGCCCACTTCGTGCGCGGAAGGGCCGATCATAAAGCTCTGGCTGTAGCGTGGCTCAATACCGCGCACCCAGTAGTTACGCGGCGAGAGGGTGATGCGTTTGCCTTGCTCCAGGTAGCCGCTGCGCAGGGTTTGGGTGTAGAACCCCTGAATGTTGAATTTATGCTGGCTGTCCGGCTGGAACTGGTAGCCCAGGCTCGCCAGCTTGCGACGGCCCCAGAAGCGGTCATACGGGCGGGTGGATTGCCAGCGATCGGCGTCGTAATCCGCGCGGGACAGGCCGCCGGGCATGTCGGCTTCACCATCGTAATATTGCAGCAGGCTGTTGAAGGTGTGCACCTCATTCGGCGCATATTTGCTTTTCAGCATCAGGTCGTCGATGCGGGTGGCGCTGTGCTCGCGCCAGTCACTGCCGCGCGTGCCGGAGTAGAGCAGCGCGGTGCCAAAACCGTTGTCCGCTGTGCCGCCCACCATCAGGTTGTGCGTCTCTTTCGGGTTGTTTTGTGAAGAGGTTGGGCTGAGCTGACCTTCCACCCCCGCCTCGATACCAAAGTCCTGCGGAATGGCGCGGGTAACAAAGTTCACCACGCCGCCCACGCTCTGCGGTCCGTAACGCACCGCACCACCACCGCGCACCACGTCAATGGCATCCATGTTGCCGAGCGAAACGGGAGCCAGTGAAAGCTGCGGCTGACCGTAAGGGGCAAAGGGGACGGGGATGCCGTCCATCAGGACGGTCGAGCGGCTGGCGAGGCGTGGGTTCAGGCCCCGGATGCCAAAGTTCATCGCCAGGTCGTGGCTGCCGGTGCCGTTGTTTTCCGGCGCGCTGACGCCAGGGATGCGGTTAAGCACCTCACGCATGGTGGTTGCGCCGGTTTTGGCGAAATCCTCACGGCGGATCACGTCACGCGCGCCAGCATGTTCAAATACGTCGTTTTCACGCGCATCGCCCAGCCAGTCGCCGACCACGGTCAGGGCATCTTCTTTTGGCGCGGGCGCGGGCTCCAGCGTCCAGCTGTTATTTCCCAGCGGTTTTACCTGCAGTCCGCTGCCGTCCAGCAGCTGTTGCAGGCCGCTCTCGACGTCGTAATCTCCGTGCAGGCCGTTGCTCTGCTTGCCGCGCGTCAGGCTGGCGTCAACCGAGAGGGTAATTCCGCTGTGTGCGGCATACTGATTGAGCGCTTTGTCGAGCGATCCCGGTGCGATATCAACCTGTGCAGCAAAAGCGGAAAACGAGAGACCGGCCAGCGGCAGCAGGCTCAGGCGAATGGCGTTAACCAAAGGTGTTGTTTTACGAAAAACGCGTAACGGCGTCATACCTTCTCCATCATCATTTTTGTTGTGTTCAGCTATGAGTCGAACGAGAAGGGTAAAAAGGACAATCGAAATGAGAATTATTTTTCTTACAGCGGTGAAATGTTTATCCAGTACCGCGTAATAGACTGAATTTTAACGGGAAGCGTTTGAGCGATAACGTTCAGGATCGCATCGGTATTTTTCAGCGGGAACGTCCCGCTCAGGCGCAGCCCGGCAACGGCGGGATCGCAGCGCAGCACGCCGTTGCGGTAACGGCTTAGCGTGGCTATCACCTCACCCAGCGGTTTATCGCTGAAGCTCAGGATGCCCTTCGTCCAGCTTGTACTCTCGTCATCCAGCGGTTTCACTGCGCCAAACTCAGAGGCGCTGAACTGCAGGCTTTCACCAGCGTTCACGATGCGTTTTTGCGCGGGGGCACTGGCGAGAAGCACTTCCACGGCGTGCTGCTGCACGTCAAGCTGCGTGAAATTATCCTGCTGGCGGACGGTAAATTCTGTCCCTAAAGCGGTGAGTTGGCCCTGACGGGTCAGGACGCGGAAGGGGCGTTGCTGCGCATCTTTCGCGGTAGTAATGGCGATTTCACCGTACCAGAGCCGGACGGTGCGCTGATGCGCATCATAACGCACATCCGCCGCGCTTTGGGTATTCAGCGTGAGCAGGGAGCCATCTTCCAGTTGCTGACGGCTGACTGCGCCTTTGGCGGTGCGGTAATCTGCCCGCAGACCTTCGCCGGTTTCCGACTGCCAGAGTTGCCAGCCTCCGCCAGCGCCGAGCAACAGCAGTAATCCTTTCATCACGTGACGGCGGGTGAGGCGGGTATCGTGCAGCGCCCGGCTGGCAACGTCGCCAGGCACACCGCCAAGCTGGTTGCGCAGGTTTTCAACCTGCTGCCAGGCCCACTGGTTATCCTGATCCTGTTCATACCACTGTTGCCAGCGCGCTTCCTGTTGTGGGCTGACGCGCTCGCCGCTTAGCACGGCATACCAGTGGGAAGCTGAACGCAGCGCCTGACGGCGGGAATCGGTTAACGAAGGATTCATAACCCATGCTCCAGACGAAACAGCAGGCAGTGCTCGACGGCTTTCGCCACGTATTTTTTCACGGAGCTGACGGAAACACCGAGTTTGTGCGCAATCTCGCTGTATGTCAGGCCATCCAGTTGCGAAAGCAGAAACGCTTCACGTGTTTTTCCGTTTAGCCCGTCCAGCATGCTGTCGACGAGTTGTAGGGTCTCGAGCTGGCTTTCGCGTTCCTCAGGTGAAGGCGCTACCCCCTCCGGCATAAGCGCCAGCATCTCCAGATACGCTTTTTCCAGCGCGTTTCGGCGAAACAGGTCCACCATCACGCGTTTGGCGATAGTGCACAGGAAAGAGCGAGGATCGCGGATCGTCGAGAGCGTTTCGCTGCTCATTACCCGCAAAAAAGTGTCCTGGGCAATGTCATCTGCATCAAAAGCAGACTGGAGTTTGCGCGTCAGCCAACTTTTCAACCAGCCGTTATGGGTGCCATAAAGCGACTCGAACGTTAAGGAAGCTGTGGTAGTGGCACGGTCAGACATGCGGAGTGCATCAAAAGTTAATTATCACGTAGCCATATTAATATGAGAATGGTTATCATTACAATTGGAAATAAAATTGTTTCCAATAAACATTTTTAACATGTTGTTTTTCTAAGTGTTATAAGGTAGGTATAAAATGGGATGGATCCTCTGCTTCTGGCATCTGTCGGTCAGAATGACATCATGATGTGGTCTGCTATTATTGACATCCTCCCCGCCCTTTAGGGCGGGGAGGATGTCAACTATGAGTGTTGCCTGAAATGTCGCCAGCCCCCGGTACAGCAGAAGTATCTCGGGCTTTCTGCGTTTGCTCCTGGTGGGTATGGCCCCCGCAAGCGGGGGTTATTGCTAACTGTCGTTTCAACAAAAAGTAACTTTTTTCACTTTGCCCCTCAGTACAAATTAGGGGCTTGCCGCGGATGTACCATGCCTGAATATCTTCGAGTGATGATTTGGTGCGGCTTTGTTGAATAAATCAGATTTCGGGTTCCACCTGACTGACCTGCTGCCAGAGCGGGGCGTGATGCTCCGGCACGGTCTGCCAGCCGGATGCAGCCGAACAGAGACGGTGCGATGCCATCTGCTGCTCATTACTGTAGATCCGCAGTTCATCATCCAGCGAGATCCGTATTGATACCGGCTGGCCACACAGGCTTTCCGGCACGCTGTAACGGTTTCCGCCAACCTCGATATAGCCATCCCAGGAGACATGACGGATATCGAAGTAGCTGGTATCGAAGTCCGTATCCGGCAACGGCTGCAGATGCTCCTGTTCCTGCGTGAAGCGCTGTTCCGGTGTCTGCCTGAACTGGCGAAGTTCTCGCCTGTCGGCATCGTCAGCCATCCACTGCTCCAGTAGCTGATTAACCTGGGCGAAGCTGTCGAACCGGCGGTACCGGACGAAGAAGTTCTCCTTGAGGTATTTCACCATCCGCTCCACCTTACCTTTGGTTCTGGCCCTTCATGGACGGCATGCCCGTGGCAGGAAGCCATAGTGATCGGCCAGCAGCAGGAACCCGGAGTTGAACACCATCTTCCCGTTGTTATTTTTCAGCACTGCGGCTTTCTGATTATCGACCAGCACGGTTTTCACGCTGCCGCCGAAGTAGCGGAAGGCGCGGACCAGTGACTCATAGGTATGTTCAGCATCCTGCTTTGGTGCCGCGAAGACATGGAAGCGACGTGAGAACCCCAGCGTGTTAACCGCGAAGTTAACCCTGCATCGTTGCCCGGCAACCTCAGCCTCAACTTCTCCCCAGTCATGCTGGAGCTGGTAACCGGGCTGAGTTTCGAAGCGAACCGTTTTCTTCGATGGCCGCATCTTACGTTTTGGCTGGATGTAGTAACGCAACATGGAGCGTCCGCCGGTATAACCCATCGCTTTGATTTCCGCGAGGATGACCTCGCCGTTCCAGACATTCTCAGCCAGACGCATGTCGATATAGTCCATGAACGGCCTGAGTTTGGCCATTTTGTGGCGTGTTTTTCTGGCCGGAGGTTCCGGGTATTTCAGGTACCGTCTGACAGTCCGCTCAGAGCAACCAACCTGAGTGGCAATATCAACAATATACGCACCCTGCTGGCGCATTTGCTTTATCATGTAAAAGTCCTCATGAGCATGTTTGGTCAGGACGAAACACTGTTCAGTGGTGTGCTGCGTTACACCAGCGTTTTTGATTTGACCTGCCACCCAACTCTGACATTGCCCTGCGGGCGTACTGCTGCAGGCGCACCAATCGCCTTCCAGCTTGTTGCACCACATTTTGGCGAAACCGCATTGATACAGTCTGGCTGGGCGTGGCAGCAGGTTACTGACTGGCATCGCACTCATCCCGCCCTTTAATTTTCTTTGCTCCAGCCAACAGGCTGGAGCAATCAGTTATGAATCACTTACAGTGGAGTCAGCATATCAAATCATGATGTCTTACCTTCCGAAAATGCCATCAAAGTGCGGGCGATTCAGTCATTCCTGACGGAGAAAGGTCAGCTCGATCCAGAAACTTCAGACGCCATCGTGGACTATTTTGAAAACAAGATCGGTCCCCGTAACGGTGCCAGTGTCGTGGCGCGCGCCTGGCTTGATGCCGAATTTAAAAAAAGCTGCTTGAAGATGGCACGGCTGCCATCAGCGAGATGGTTTTTTCAGGTGCCGAAGGCGCAGTCATTCACGTCCTCGAAAACAGTGATGCGGTACATAACATCGTTGTTTGTACGCTGTGCTCCTGCTATCCGTGGCCGGTTCTGGGATTGCCGCCAATCTGGTTTAAATCTGCACAGTACCGCTCCCGTGTGGTGATTGATCCAAGAGGCGTGCTGAAGAAGTTCGGTACTGAGCTTCCACCGGAGAAAGAAATTCGCGTTTGGGACAGTAATGCCGAAATTTGCTATTTCGTACTGCCGCAACGCCCGGCTGGTACGGAGAACCTGAACGAAGAACAACTGGCCGCGAGAGTAAGGCGTGATTCAATGATTGGTACGGGCCTCCTCTACCGGCGTAGGCTTCAATAAAGCCGGTAATGACTCCAACTTATTGATAGTGTTTTATGTTCAGATAATGCCCGATGACTTTGTCATGCAGCTCCACCGATTTTGAGAGCGACAGCGACTTCCGTCCCAGCCGTGCCAGGTGCTGCCTCAGATTCAGGTTATGCCGCTCAATTCGCTGCGTATATCGCTTGCTGATTACGTGCAGCTTTCCCTTCAGGCGGGATTCATACAGCGGCCAGCCATCCGTCATCCATATCACCACGTCAAAGGGTGACAGCAGGCTCATAAGACGCCCCAGCGTCGCCATAGTGCGTTCACCGAATACGTGCGCAACAACCGTCTTCCGGAGCCTGTCATACGCGTAAAACAGCCAGCGCTGGCGCGATTTAGCCCCGACATAGCCCCACTGTTCGTCCATTTCCGCGCAGACGATGACGTCACTGCCCGGCTGTATGCGCGAGGTTACCGACTGCGGCCTGAGTTTTTTAAGTGACGTAAAATCGTGTTGAGGCCAACGCCCATAATGCGGGCGGTTGCCCGGCATCCAACACCATTCATGGCCATATCAATGATTTTCTGGTGCGTACCGGGTTGAGAAGCGGTGTAAGTGAACTGCAGTTGCCATGTTTTACGGCAGTGAGAGCAGAGATAGCGCTGATGTCCGGCAGTGCTTTTGCTGTTACGCACCACCCCGTCAGTAGCTGAACAGGAGGGACAGCTGATAGAAACAGAAGCCACTGGAGCACCTCAAAAACACCATCATACACTAAATCAGTAAGTTGGCAGCATCACCTTTTGCGTCTATAGTCATGATATCAAATGAACGCGTTTCGACAGGAAATCATCATGAATAAATATCAGGCAGTTATTATTGGTTTTGGCAAGGCTGGAAAAACATTAGCCGTCACGCTGGCAAAAGCAGGTTGGCGTGTGGCTCTCATCGAACAATCAAATGCAATGTATGGCGGGACCTGTATTAATATCGGCTGTATCCCAACCAAAACATTGGTTCATGACGCACAGCAGCACACAGATTTTGTCCGTGCCATACAGCGTAAAAATGAAGTGGTTAATTTTTTACGTAATAAGAATTTTCATAATCTTGCGGATATGCCCAATATCGACGTGATCGACGGCCAGGCGGAGTTTATCAATAATCATAGCCTGCGTGTTCATCGGCCTGAGGGAAATCTGGAGATTCATGGCGAGAAAATTTTTATTAATACCGGTGCACAAGCCGTGGTTCCGCCAATTCCTGGAATTACCACCACGCCTGGTGTATATGACAGCACCGGATTACTTAATCTAAAAGAATTGCCTGGGCATTTAGGTATTTTGGGCGGCGGATATATTGGCGTTGAGTTCGCCTCTATGTTCGCTAATTTTGGCAGCAAAGTAACCATTTTAGAGGCAGCTTCGCTGTTTTTGCCTCGGGAAGATCGGGATATTGCTGATAATATCGCGACGATTTTACGCGATCAGGGCGTCGATATTATCCTCAATGCCCATGTGGAGCGAATCAGTCACCATGAAAATCAAGTGCAAGTGCATAGCGAGCACGCCCAACTGGCGGTGGATGCACTGTTAATAGCTTCCGGTCGTCAACCGGCTACCGCTTCGTTACATCCAGAAAATGCCGGTATCGCAGTAAACGAGCGCGGGGCAATTGTCGTTGACAAGCGATTACATACCACCGCAGACAATATTTGGGCGATGGGAGATGTTACCGGCGGGCTGCAATTTACTTACATATCACTGGATGATTACCGCATTGTACGTGATGAGTTACTGGGTGAAGGCAAACGTAGTACTGATGATCGGAAAAATGTGCCTTATTCCGTATTTATGACACCGCCCCTGTCCAGGGTTGGTATGACAGAAGAACAAGCCAGAGAGAGTGGTGCTGATATTCAGGTGGTGACATTGCCTGTAGCTGCAATTCCGCGCGCCAGAGTGATGAACGATACCCGTGGGGTATTAAAAGCGATTGTTGATAATAAAACCCAACGTATATTAGGGGCATCACTGCTGTGTGTTGACTCCCACGAGATGATCAATATAGTGAAAATGGTGATGGATGCCGGGCTGCCTTATAGCATATTACGCGATCAGATATTTACTCATCCGTCGATGAGCGAATCACTCAATGATCTATTTTCATTAGTCAAATAAACTCAAAATCAGACGCCAGAACAAATATTCTGGCGTCTCAGAGGTGATGCTGCCAACTTACTGATTTAGTGTATGATGGTGTTTTTGAGGTGCTCCAGTGGCTTCTGTTTCTATCAGCTGTCCCTCCTGTTCAGCTACTGACGGGGTGGTGCGTAACGGCAAAAGCACCGCCGGACATCAGCGCTATCTCTGCTCTCACTGCCGTAAAACATGGCAACTGCAGTTCACTTACACCGCTTCTCAACCCGGTACGCACCAGAAAATCATTGATATGGCCATGAATGGCGTTGGATGCCGGGCAACTGCCCGCATTATGGGCGTTGGCCTCAACACGATTTTACGTCACTTAAAAAACTCAGGCCGCAGTCGGTAACCTCGCGCATACAGCCGGGCAGTGACGTCATCGTCTGCGCGGAAATGGACGAACAGTGGGGCTATGTCGGGGCTAAATCGCGCCAGCGCTGGCTGTTTTACGCGTATGACAGGCTCCGGAAGACGGTTGTTGCGCACGTATTCGGTGAACGCACTATGGCGACGCTGGGGCGTCTTATGAGCCTGCTGTCACCCTTTGACGTGGTGATATGGATGACGGATGGCTGGCCGCTGTATGAATCCCGCCTGAAGGGAAAGCTGCACGTAATCAGCAAGCGATATACGCAGCGAATTGAGCGGCATAACCTGAATCTGAGGCAGCACCTGGCACGGCTGGGACGGAAGTCGCTGTCGCTCTCAAAATCGGTGGAGCTGCATGACAAAGTCATCGGGCATTATCTGAACATAAAACACTATCAATAAGTTGGAGTCATTACCCACTTGTCATTAGATCTTCCACTGTTCAGCCAAGTGACGGAAGTGACACACGTCGATAAATACTAACAGTAGTTCAGCATACAGTTATCTCGGCATTACAATTATGCGTCTCGTGAACACAGTAGCACCTGTAAGGCATACTCCAGTTGTTTAGCATTATCTTCTACAATGAGCCATTCTGGTGGTAATATATCGCACTTATAGATTGTGCTCTGTGGCTGCTTGCCCATATAAGCTTGGGGGGCACTTTCCTTTAGCACAAAAACGGTTGATTGCCGGGCTAATTCCATGCAGTTATCTGATAGCCATTGGCAATACGTCATAACTGCGGCGGGTGGCGGAGTATGCGTGTGCGACATGGCTCGGCTTATGCTTTCCGCTAATAAAAGGGAAGTTGCGTATACCCGTATTGCATGGCGGTCGTAACGTTGCGTGACGATGTTAATCCGCTCTGCATGTAGCCGACCCCGTAGCGACCAGCGTTTACTGACCTGTGCTTCAGCTACAGCGGCACGAAGAGCTGCCAGAGCTGACTGAGCATCTGAAAGCTGACTCAAAGCGGCTTCTGCCCCCTTACTGCTTTGCACCTCGCAGGCTCTGAGCATTCGATCCATCCCATTACCGAGTTGTCGAAGGAAATCAGAAGTTGAACGCCCAATATCACTAAATGGATTAGACGTAAAAAGCACCTGGCTGAATAATAATCCTACAGAGGCTCCCAGCAAAACATCCACCAAACGGGTTCCACCCGCGCTTTCTGGCCCCATGGCAAGAACCAAAGCAACCGATACTCCAGCCTGGATTGGTACCACCGGGGCCGGGCCAATGGCGGCACCAAACAAAATAGCGAAGAACATACCGACGCACATCCGAATCAGTGGGTGAGTATCGGGTAACTGCCACATCAACTCCCCCATCACAATACCGAACGTACAACCAATCACTAGATTTCTTGCTTGTTTCAGGTGACTGGGTACGCCCGGAGCAAGACATACCACGGCACTGACGATGGCAAAAGTAGGATGTTCATGTCCCAGCAGCCATACGGCCAGTATCCATGACAGCAGGCAGGCGAGTGCAGTAGCAAGTGCATCACGCGCTGCCAGCCTCGCACGTGAAGGAAATCCAGTGACGACCTGGCGCCAGGTCAGGCGTAGACGAACTAACCAATGCAAAAGGGGAATCCTCGGTGATGATGGGCATAATGATTCATGGTTCTATATGATCAACTGGAATCAACGAAAATCAGCAATACGATTCTAATTTATTGCATTATTGGATGAATTCCATTTTTTCAAAATTTTAGCCCATATTTCTTTATCTTATCGGACAACGTACTTTTGGCTACCTGTAGTGACTCTGCTGTACGAGAAAGGCTACCTGCATGGCGTGCGAGCTCAGTGGCAATCAAACCTCTCTCAAAATATTCAACGGTTTGCATCAGTGAGAACGAGGAGATATCCGAAGAAATATCTCCCATTGTGATTGTACTCTTAATGCCCAGAACAAATCTCTCGGCTTCATTTCGCAACTCCCTTACGTTCCCGGGCCAACGCCAGGCCATCAACTGATGAAGTTTTGTCTCTTTAATCACTGGGGCTGTGCGATTGAAACTGATCGATGACTGGTTTACAAACAGGTTAAACAACAGGGGAATATCCTCCAGCCAGCAACCCTGCCGTCATCGGCCCGCCATAATGCAGACCTTTACCAATAAGAATCGCGGTCCCCAGTCCTGACAGGCAGACGATCACCGTGAAAACTACCTGCGGCATGCCATCGCTACGAATCGCGCGGATGAACTGCGGTCCCACAGAATAGCCAACGGCGAACAAAAACATGTAAAACCAAAGGTACGACGTTCTTGTTGGGAGAAAGCCGTGCCTTTATTCAGACCTGGATTTTTTAATAATTCGACCCCTTTCGGAAGGGATTTCTGCAACACAGTCATATTTAACTCTCCAAATTGAATCATTGTCTGTTGATGAATGAAACGTTCATCGCATCTCTGTCATTGCACTGAGCGTGCCACTTTTTATAAAAAATAAGTAATTGATAAATGGAGGTTAATTGTGAGCTGTGATTTTAGGTATTCCGGTTATCCGGAAAAATACGGATGCTATGTTCGGTTTTCCGAACGGAACGGGGGAAGTTAGGCAGATTATCCTGATGGACTACTTTTAATCAGTAGTGATTATGTGGGGAAGGCGAACGGCATCCGCGTAAACCTCTTTGCCGATCTGGGGCACAAGACTACAGTCTGTAAAGAGGTTTACGACACCATGCTTCATGGCTAAAACCGTTCAGCCGCGTTTCCGGCAGTGTTTGGTAGCCAGTCGCAATTTCCTGCCGACGGCCACCGGAAACGCGGTTCAGTCGGTTAAATCGCTTTCTGTGCTGGTACAACCAGGTTGTCGTCCCGGAGCCTGAATACTGATACAGACTGTTGCAGCAACCCGGCCTGCTCTTCAAGTGCCGCCGCCGCTGCAACGGACTCTTCAACAAGGGATGCGTTCTGCTGCGTCACACTGTCCATTTCGTGAACCGCAATACCAACCTGCTCAATTCCGCGGCTCTGTTCATCGGATGCAGCAGCAATTTCTGCCATAATATCTGTCACTCGGGTCACTGCATTGACGATATCAGACATCGAGTCGCCAGCACGTTTAACCAAGCCTGAGCCATTTTCAATACGACTGACTGAGGCCTCAATGAGTATCTTGATATCTTTAGCCGCAAGCGCACTGCGCTGGGCAAGGTTGCGAACCTCGCCAGCCACCACGGCAAATCCGCGCCCCTGCTCCCCAGCTCTTGCTGCTTCAACGGCCGCGTTAAGGGCGAGAATGTTAGTCTGAAACGCAATACCATCGATAACATTAATGATGGCACCAATTTCCTTAGGGAAGGTGCGAACAAGTCCCTGATATGAGATCATGTTTGTCATCTGGAGCCATGGAACAGGGTTCATCATGAGTCATCAACTTACCTTCGCCGACAGTGAATTCAGCAGTAAGCGCCGTCAGACCAGAAAAGAGATTTTCTTGTCCCGCATGGAGCAGATTCTGCCATGGCAAAACATGGTGGAAGTCATCGAGCCGTTTTACCCCAAGGCTGGTAATGGCCGGCGACCTTATCCGCTGGAAACCATGCTACGCATTCACTGCATGCAGCATTGGTACAACCTGAGCGATGGCGCGATGGAAGATGCTCTGTACGAAATCGCCTCCATGCGTCTGTTTGCCCGGTTATCCCTGGATAGCGCCTTGCCGGACCGCACCACCATCATGAATTTCCGCCACCTGCTGGAGCAGCATCAACTGGCCCGCCAATTGTTCAAGACCATCAATCGCTGGCTGGCCGAAGCAGGCGTCATGATGACTCAAGGCACCTTGGTCGATGCCACCATCATTGAGGCACCCAGCTCGACCAAGAACGTAGCGCCCCTGCGGGGCGAGCACGGCAGCGCTGCTGCCTCAACCGTCTTTAAGATACAGCCTCACCTCAACGCCGACGCCGACGCCGTCTGACTGACCTATAGCTCGCACGGGGGCGCATGCCCCCTGCCGCAACACCCGCATAAAATGAGCACGCCTGCGACGTGAGCCCGCTGGCGCCGGTGCCCTTTTCCTGTTCCCTGCCGCCCTGTAGACTCTGCACCATGTATATTCCCCGACCGGCAAAGCTGCTGTTCCAGCATGATGACGGCTGGAGCCGCTATCTCGACAAACACGGCGACGCCCTCAGCGACTGGACTAAACTCGCCGTCGAGCGCATGCTCGCCTGCGGCACCTGCGCCATGGGCGTGCGCCGTTACTGCTGCGCCTCACCGGACTGCACCCATTCCCGCTTTTTCTGCCAGAGCTGCAAGTCCAAAGCCTGCAGCAGCTGTGGCCTCAAGGCCACTGAGCAGTGGATCGCCGAACAGCAGCACATCCTGCCCGACTGCGACTGGCAGCACATCACGTTTACCATGCCTCACCTGCTGTGGCCGTTCTTCAACAACAACTGGCCCCTGCTCAATGACCTGTTTCGCTGTGCCACTCGCGCCATGCTCCGCTGGGCGCGCCAACAGGGGATCGAAGTCGGCATCTTTTGCGCGCTACACACCTACGGCCGACAGCTGAATCAGCATCCGCATATCCACGTCTCCGTCACCCGCGGCGGCCTCGACATCAAACACAGCACCTGGCGGCAGCTGTTCTTTAAAAAGAAAGAGGTAGAGCAAATCTGGCGCAACGCCGTGGTTTACCTGCTGCGCGACAACTATGCGCAAATCAACCCCGGCGGCCTGCCGGGCCTCGGTCATATCCGTAATGAAGACCGGTGGCACCGTTACCTGCATGCCCAGTATCGCCGTGCCTGGAAAGTGCACTTCGCCAAAAAGACCCGCGGCGCCTGGCGCAGCGTGAAATACCTGGGCCGTTATCTGAAGCGCCCGCCGGTGGCCGCTTCTCAGCTGCGCCACTACCGCGGCGGTGCCGTGGTGCATCAGTATTACGACCACCGAACGCAGCAGCACAAACGCCAGAAAATCAGCCAGGAGGAGATGCTGCAGCGTTACGTCAGCCATATCCCGGCGCGGCATTTTAAAATGGTGCGGTACTACGGTTTTCTGGCCAACCGCAAGCGAGGCTCGCTGCTGCCGAAGGTCTACAATGCGCTGGAAATGACGGTACGGGAAAAACCGAAGCGGCCCGGGTTCGCAGTACTTATGAAGGGCTTCCTGGGCACCGATCCGTACCAGTGCATCCTCTGCAAAGGCCGGCTGCGTTTTGCCGGCGCCATGGCGGGTGAACACGCCACCAAAATGCTGTCCGACAGGCTGCATCGGATGGCTAAAAAACGATGGCTTCAAGCGCCGGATCTGGATAAGTGCGCCTGAAAAATGGGTTTTAGCTTAAAAACACAGCAAAACTGGCATTTACCCGCATTACTCTGCGACAGCCCGCACCATCTGGGGTTCTTCCTTGCCACAGTTCATGGTTAGGAAACCCAATAAGGGTCGATTGAGTTTCCTAACCATCAAGGGTCCAGCAACCATCGGCATGAGCGATAGCTGAGCTGAGTTACTTTTCGTGTGTATGTGTGCGGCTCCCTTAGAAGCCGTCTTCCCAAGCAGGTGCTAGAGCGCCTACAAGCCATTCATGGTCCGACGGTCATGGCGCCGCTGGCTTCGGAGCAACCCGTACTGCTGGCGTGTCGGCCTCAGGCTAGCGATAGTTAGTGAACTTCGACGTGTGGCCGATACCGGGGTTGAAGCAGTTGCAGGGGTCCAGCCCTTGATAGTGATTGCGCAGGGCGGGCTTGGCGTAATACAGATGTCCGACATTGTGTTCAGCTGGGTATTCGGCACCGCGCTGATCCAGCAACTTCCACATCTTGTGCTCGATCGCCATGCAGTCGTTGCCCTTCTTCACGATGTAGTCCTGGTGGAACACGTGACAGAGGAAGTGGCCGTAATAGAGCTTGAGGATGATTGGCGTCTCGATCTCCCGCGGCAGCTTCTCGAACCAGTCCCGTTTGTTGCGTGGCAATGCGATATCCAGGGCGAGAATGTTCTCCACGGTCCGGGCGTGTACCGCACGGTAGCGGTTGGCTGCGCCGGCTGCCGCGAAACGATGCAGGAAAGCTTTGTCGCCTTCTTCGGGCGTACATTCGAAGAAGCTACCGGTCGCCGTGGAGAAGTAGTCCTTGAGAAAGCTTCGGGCCTCGTCCGTGCCCTCCGCCGAGACTTTGAGTAGCAAGTGATGTTCGAACTTCTCGTGGAAGTCTTTCATGCGCGCCGGCAGATGATTCGGGAACAGGTGACTTGCTGCCTGCATGAAGCGATCGGTCAGGTGCGCTGGCAGAAAGGGGATTCGGTCAAAAATAGTATCGAATCGGGCCTTCAGCGCAAACAGCTTTGGCAATCTCGCCGTGCCGAGGTAATGGATCATAAGAAAGGTATCTTTCCCATACTTCTCAGCAATTTCGAACGCATCGCGATGCATGTATTCGCCAGAGATCGGCATATGCTTGAATTTGCCGAGTACTTGCCGCCTGATATCGGTCAGCTCGTCGGTCTTGTTTGTACCGATATAGAATACCTGGGGGTTCTTCTCGATCGGGAATGTGTCCAGGCGCACTGCAAACACCATGACTTTGCCGGCGGATCCGGAGGACTCGTACAGCCGTCCAGGGTCCGCATTGAAGCGGGCCGGCGTGTCCTCGTCGATCTCGCGGACATGCTGGACATAGTTGTGATCTGACCCTGCTCCAGCGTCGTGAACGACGTCAGAGTCGGAGAAATCACCGCTGTCGAGGTGTCCCAGGATGTCCTCCTCCGACCCAGTCAGACGGATTCCGAGATGATTGACCAGGTGTAAATGTCCCTCGTCATCGACGCGTGCGAATACCGACATCTGCGTATACGCCGGGCCGCGCTGAACCAGCGCGCCCCCCGAGTTGTTGCATACCCCGCCAAATACTGAGGCGCCGATGCAACTGGAGCCGATGACAGAATGCGGTTCCCGCCCAATGGGCAATAACTTTTGCTCAAGCTGATCGAGCGTCGCACCCGGTAGGCAGACAACCTGCGTACCACCCTCGATCAGATAGACCTTTTTCATGCGAATGGTGCTGACGATGACGATGTCGCGGTCATAGTCGTTACCGTCGGGCGTTGAACCACCCGTTAGTCCCGTGTTGGACGCTTGCGAGATAACGATCACGTTGGCATTGATGCAGGCCTTCAGTACATGCCATTGTTCGACAAGTGACCCGGGCCTGACGACTGCCAGAGCCTTGCCGGTGCCAAATCTGAATCCCGTTCGATAGCGTTTCGTCGCGGCTTCATCGGTCAAAACGTTTTTTCGGCCGACGATGGCCGTCAAGTTGGAGACGAGAAGGCTGCGGTCACCAGCCGGTTGGACCGAAGCGGCCGTGGGCCATTCAAGCATTGAGGACACGAGAGACTCCTTATTTGTTTAAGGGCGTCAAACGAAGGGCACAGAGATCAAGGATCTGCTCTGGTTGGCCTACGAGAAAAACCGCCCTTTGTTGATGATGTTGTCAGCTTAGGAGCATGTCGCGATTCGATCCAATACTTCATAGACACGTTTTCAAGACGAGAAACATATCGAAAACAAGTTGGTCGAGGTATGCTGGTCGTATCCGTGCGCTCTCCCTCCATTTGGGTGCAGGCGTGCCCAAGATGACGGCGTGCGCCGCTCGGCCTCGTTTCCGTACACGCGCATACGGTGCAGGCACTGAAGCCGCCATGCTCAGATGGCTGATCTGGAGTCTTGGGCTTTCGCCCGCACGCACCTTGAACCGGAGGACATACCATGGAGTTTCGCCAGTTGCGGTATTTTTTGGCCGTGGCCGAGCATCTGCATTTCACCATCGCAGCAGAGCGACTCGGCATCGCCCAGCCTCCCCTAAGCCAACAGATCATCAAGCTTGAGCGGGAAATCGGCACAAAGCTCTTTTTCCGTTATCCGAGACGAGTAGAGCTGACTGAGGCTGGCACCATCTTCAGGGAGAGCGCGAGACGCATACTTGAAGATGCCGACCGTGCACTAGTACAGGTGAAGAAGGCTGCCAGAGGCGAAAGTGGCAGTTTGTCCATCGGCTTTGCCGGATCGACGGTCTTTCATCCCTTGGTGGCTACGGTCATGCGTCAATTTCGCCAGGGTTATCCGGGCGTTTCGATCAAGTCCGAAGAGAGCAATAGCACAACGCTTCTCGAAACAGTCATGGATGGCAAGGTCGATTGCGCTTTGGTTAGGCTCCCATTGAATTGTCGGGACCTCGACACCGTTTCTCTGGTTGAGGAGGAAATGGTCGCGGTCCTGCCATCGGGTCATCGCCTGGGCCGTTTGAGAAGCATTGAACTGGCGCAACTGTCGCGCGATCCGCTTATTCTCTTTCCTCGCCACATAGGCCCTGACCTGTATGACTCGATTATCAGTGCTTGCCGCATTGCGGGTTTCTCACCGCAGATCGAGATGGAATCTCCGCAGATTTCCTCGACCGTGAACATGGTTGCGGCCGGCTTCGGTGTGACACTGATCCCCGAGTCCATTCGACAAATACATGCGACCGGTGTGACCTATCAGAAAATCAAGCACAAGGTGCTTAGGACGACCATTGCACTGGTGCACCGACCACGTGAGAAGTCAGCTACCGTCCAAAACTTGGTAGGCATCCTTCGAACCATCGCCAAACAGCGCTCTAGAAGCGACGCCAAACCTTAGCGATCAGTGGCAACCGCCGCCACCCGACTGAAAAACCAGTATCTATTCTGCAACCGCTGATTGAGGGGGGCAGTTTGGAGATCGGAAATTATTATACGTTTAGCGCATTATTTAACCACGCCAACCCATAAGGGATTGATTTAGTGCCAGTGGCTATCGCTTTTAAATTATCGCGTATTCCGTATCGTATTTAGGTTATCCGATTAGACAAAATCCACGGGAAACGGCGTATAGCGCGGGAGTACACCCTATTGCTAGAGGTAAACCTGTCCAAAAAAACAGGCTTACCGTACAATAATTCACTATATCCAAACTGACCCCCCATAGTCCACAGCATTTCTGTAAAGGTTTTCTGATTTTCACTGATCCCCCGTCGACTTACGTCTTCATAAGTGACGCGCCAGCGATTATAGCTATCCTGCATGGATACCTGATAATCCTGAATACGTAGCCGTAGGATGTCATCCAGTTTTCCCTGCTCCGTAAGCGTTAACGCTTTATCAAGGACATCAGCGTAGGCCAAATAATCGCGTTTAAGCGCATCGAGGCTGCTCAGGTTGGTTCCCGGGCTGACGGTCTGAGAGTTAAAAAGCAGAAAATCATTTCTGCCTCGAGCGAGTTGTTGCCGTCCATCCTTCACGATATCGTTTAAAGAATCGGTATTCGACAGGGTATTATCGTTCATCGGCTTTGTTGAATAAATCGAACTTTTGCTGAGTTGAAGGATCAGATCACGCATCTTCCCGACAACGCAGACCGTTCCGTTCCGTGGCAAAGCAAAAGTTCAAAATCACCAACTGGCCCACCTACAATAAAGCCCTCATCAACCGTGGCTCCATAACTTTCTGGCTGGATGATGAAGCTATTCAGGCCTGGTATGAGTCAGCAACACCTTCTTCACGAGGCAGACCTCAGCGCTATTCTGACCTTGCCATCACGACTGTGCTGGTCATTAAACGCGTATTCAGGCTGACCCTGCGCGCTGCGCAGGGCTTTATTGATTCCATTTTTTCTCTGATGAACGTTCCGCTACGCTGCCCGGATTACAGCTGTGTCAGCAGGCGGGCAAAGTCGGTTAATGTCAGTTTCAAAACGCCCACCCGGGGTGAAATCGCACACCTGGTAATTGATTCCACCGGGCTGAAGGTCTTCGGTGAAGGCGAGTGGAAAGTCAAAAAGCATGGCCAGGAACGCCGCCGTATCTGGCGTAAGCTGCATCTCGCCGTTGACAGTAAAACACATGAAATCATCTGCGCTGACCTGTCGCTGAACAACGTTACGGACTCAGAGGCCTTCCCCGGGTTAATCCGGCAAACCCACCGGAAAATCAGGTCAGCCGCCGCCGATGGCGCTTACGATACCCGGCTATGTCACGATGAACTGCGGCGTAAGAAAATCAGCGCGCTTATCCCTCCCCGAAAAGGTGCGGGTTACTGGCCCGGTGAATATGCAGACCGTAACCGTGCAGTGGCTAATCAGCGAATGACCGGGAGTAATGCGCGGTGGAAATGGACAACAGATTACAATCGTCGCTCGATAGCGGAAACGGCGATGTACCGGGTAAAACAGCTGTTCGGGGGTTCACTGACGCTGCGTGACTACGATGGTCAGGTTGCGGAGGCTATGGCCCTGGTACGAGCGCTGAACAAAATGACGAAAGCAGGTATGCCTGAAAGCGTGCGTATTGCCTGAAAACACAACCCGCTACGGGGGAGACTTACCCGAAATCTGATTTATTCAACAAAGCCACGTCAAACATATACTGGTGCCGGCCTGACAATGTCATTTCTGACGGTGGGGCCGCCATCCATCAAGGATTCGGAGCGGGTGTGGTGCGCCAACGATCGTCAGAAAAGCCTGCAGAACGCAATGGCTGGTTTTTTGGCAGGCAAAGATAGCTCAGAAAAATGTAAAAATCTGGTGATTAAAAAATCCGCTCTACACTAGCGACTGGGAGTGACGGTGACGCCTGTCATGGTGGTATTGGATAGCTCAGTGCACTCTTTCATCGGCTGCGTTTTTCCCGATAAAAATTCTCGCTGAACTCCAGTAAACTTTTTAGTGGGCGACCAGACCCGTGTAAGCATAGCGTGGGTCTGGTCTCATGGTTCTATTGTCCAGAATGCGTCCTGGCTAGCTGCGCCATATCTTTCTCTAAACGGTCGAGGCAGTCAGCGTGAATATCCGCCGGTGATGCTGCGCCCGTCAGAGTCATCGTTACCTTCATATCTTCAGCATACAGGCGCAGCAGGTGTGCGACACCAGCTTCTCCTGCCGTCGCCAGCGCATAAATATATGAACGTCCCAGCAGTACCCCTTTTGCGCCAAGGGCAAGCATCCGGATAACGTCCACCCCGGAACGCACTCCTGAATCGACCAGAACCGTGAGATCATCGCCGATGGCATCTACCACCCGAGGTAGCGCCCTGGCCGTTGGAATTGCGCCATCAAGCTGCCTGCCCCCGTGATTAGAAACCACAATGCCATCAGCGCCCAGACGGACGGCATTCTTTGCATCTTCAGGGTCAAGGATACCCTTGATAATCAGCTTCCCTTTCCAGCTGTCGCGTATCCACTCCAAATCGTGCCATGCAATGGAGGGGTCGAAGTTATTGCTTATAAACCCCATATAGTCGTCCATCGTCATCTTGTGTCCGGTGTAGGTTTCAATGTTGCCAAACGACAGGGGTCTGCCAGCCAGCCCAACGTCTATGGCCCAACGGGGGTGGGTACAGGCCTGCAGATATTGTCTCAGAGTGGCGCACGGTCCGGACATACCCGAGCGATTATCGCGATAGCGCGAGCCGGGGATGGGCATATCGACGGTGAAAACCAGCGTTTTCATCCCTGCGGCCCACGAGCGTTCGAGAGCATTGCGCATGTAACCGCGATCTTTAAGCACGTACAGCTGTGACCAGAGCTCTCCGGAGGCATGCTGCGCAACTTCTTCTATCGGGCATACCGATACCGTGGAAAGGGTATAAGGGATGCCGGCGTCGGTTGCGGCTCGCGCCGCTTTGACTTCGCCGCGCCGTGCGTACATGCCAGTGGCTCCTACAGGACCCAGCGCGACCGGCATTGCCCATGACGTTCCAAGGATATTAGTCGTCAGCGTCGGGTCGCCAACACCACAAAGCACCCGCTGACGCAGCGCAATTGAGGCGAGTTCAGTTGAGTTCGCGTGCATGGTATTTTCTGCTACTGCGCCGCCATCAATATAATCAAACAGAAATCGAGGAAGGCGATGACGGGCGGCCTCACGATAATCGGCGGGAGCTGAAACGATCATTTTTCTTTCCTTATAGATCTTAACTAAATTTATGTTCTGTAGGCAGATAGACTATAGGTCCAATGAAATGAGGGGGGAAATGAAATTTTAGAATCCCGGTCATGCAGAAAGGGAATAACCTGTTTTTTAAACGCTGGTGATTTTTCTGATGAAGTATTTCTGCTGAAAATGTGTTCATTCTCTGACAGCAATATTTGATAAATAACTGCGCGGAAAGTAGATAACTTTGAAGGTACTCAGCCCGGATTGTGCGATGTGGTCAATCGCCAAAAAGGAACAAACAAACCAGCCCCCCAAGTATAGTGGGTATTTTTAACGTCAGGACTTCAGTTAAAGAAAATCATCTCAGTCGAGAAGAAATGGAGCAGATGGGAATCACCGAGAGCGTTGTCATCGATATGATTGAAAAAGTCGTTGCGCATGTGTTGCTGTGGATGGCGGAAAAGCGCTTGTTTTTTTTCGATTATTTTACCTGATGAAGCTTGACCTAGGGAAGGTGCGAACAAGTCCCTGATATGAGATCATGTTTGTCATCTGGAGCCATGGAACAGGGTTCATCATGAGTCATCAACTTACCTTCGCCGACAGTGAATTCAGCAGTAAGCGCCGTCAGACCAGAAAAGAGATTTTCTTGTCCCGCATGGAGCAGATTCTGCCATGGCAAAACATGGTGGAAGTCATCGAGCCGTTTTACCCCAAGGCTGGTAATGGCCGGCGACCTTATCCGCTGGAAACCATGCTACGCATTCACTGCATGCAGCATTGGTACAACCTGAGCGATGGCGCGATGGAAGATGCTCTGTACGAAATCGCCTCCATGCGTCTGTTTGCCCGGTTATCCCTGGATAGCGCCTTGCCGGACCGCACCACCATCATGAATTTCCGCCACCTGCTGGAGCAGCATCAACTGGCCCGCCAATTGTTCAAGACCATCAATCGCTGGCTGGCCGAAGCAGGCGTCATGATGACTCAAGGCACCTTGGTCGATGCCACCATCATTGAGGCACCCAGCTCGACCAAGAACAAAGAGCAGCAACGCGATCCGGAGATGCATCAGACCAAGAAAGGCAATCAGTGGCACTTTGGCATGAAGGCCCACATTGGTGTCGATGCCAAGAGTGGCCTGACCCACAGCCTAGTCACCACCGCGGCCAACGAGCATGACCTCAATCAGCTGGGTAATCTGCTGCATGGAGAGGAGCAATTTGTCTCAGCCGATGCCGGCTACCAAGGGGCGCCACAGCGCGAGGAGCTGGCCGAGGTGGATGTGGACTGGCTGATCGCCGAGCGCCCCGGCAAGGTAAGAACCTTGAAACAGCATCCACGCAAGAACAAAACGGCCATCAACATCGAATACATGAAAGCCAGCATCCGGGCCAAGGTGGAGCACCCATTTCGCATCATCAAGCGACAGTTCGGCTTCGTGAAAGCCAGATACAAGGGGTTGCTGAAAAACGATAACCAACTGGCGATGTTATTCACGCTGGCCAACCTGTTTCGGGCGGACCAAATGATACGTCAGTGGGAGAGATCTCACTAAAAACTGGGGATAACACCTTAAATGGCGAAGAAACGGTCTAAATAGGCTGATTCAAGGCATTTACGGGAGAAAAAATCGGCTCAAACATGAAGAAATGAAATGACTGAGTCAGCCGAGAAGAATTTCCCCGCTTATTCGCACCTTCCCTTTGCAACGCAAGTCCTCAAAGCTGGCGGTAATCACCCATCATCATTTCTTCCGTTATGTTGTCTTAACTCTGCAAGGAGCGGTGCTGGCGGGCCAGCTTTCTTTTATCGTGAGCACGGAAAACAGGGTGCTGGATGTCATCCTAGCAGGGGCTCGAATCTGGACTCTGACGTTCGCGTTGCTGGCTTTCTATTCATTTATTGATGTCGCCGGCGATTTATTAAAAACCAATAGCCAGCTGAGGGGGCTACCTTATCGCGGCATTGAACAGAGTCTCAAACTGGTCGGGGCCCTGATCTATTGCCTTTTTCTGCTGTCCATGATGCTGGATAAATCGCCACTTATTCTGCTCAGTGGTATAAGCGCAATTGCAGCGGTGCTGCTGCTTGTGTTTAAAGATCCGCTGCTTGGTCTGGTTGCCGGTATACAGCTTTCCGCGAATGATATGCTCCAGCCGGGAGACTGGATTGAAATGGAGCAGTTGGGAGCCAACGGCGTCGTACAAGATATCGGTCTGACCACAGTGAAGGTGCTTAATTTTGATAACAGTATCACCACCCTTCCAACCTACACCCTGGTTTCTGGCTCGTTTAAAAACTGGCGATATATGATTGAACACAGTGCCAGACGGCTCCAGAGAAATATCAATATCGACATCAAGACCGTCCATATTATTACGCCTGACGAAAAACAGGCCATCATCAAAAACGTCACGTTAGCGCTTTTCACCAACGTGAAGACTCCGCTTGAGACGAATATTGAGCTGTTCCAGGAATACGCCAAAGCGTATTTGCGTCAACATGGATCCATCTGCACCGAGATGACCTTAATGGTCAGGCAGCTGCAGCCGACGGCTTATGGATTGCCCGTCGAAATTTATGCTTTTACACGTCTTACAGAATGGACGGCCTATGAAACGCTGCAGACGGAGATAATCTCTCACCTGATTAGTGTTATTTCATTGTTTAATCTGAAGGTCCATGATGTTTCATAACTTCGTATAATGTCTTTGGTGCCTTCTGCTACGCTTAAATATGGGTCTCACTGGGTGTTACCCATTTTCTACATCAGGAGGCGAATAATGCCAACATTATGTGATATTTGTCAGGTAAGACCGGCTACCAGCCAAGTTACGCTCGTCCAGAATGGTCAACGAAAAACGATTGCTATTTGTGATTATGATCACCGTCAGTTGATGCGGCACCAGAATATTCTGAACCCTTTTGATTCCTTACTGGGGCGTGGGGGACTTTCCGGTTTCTTCAACGGCTTCGGTAATAATATCCGCGATGGGAGTGAAGACGATATCTTCGGTGCGGTGCCACGGGAGTCGATTGATACGACGGAAACCTTCAGTAAGCAGTCTCTGGAGCTGCTACAAAAGGCAGCCGAAAAGGCTCACCAGCTCAATCGTACGGAGCTGGACACCGAACATCTTCTGTACGTTCTGGCAGATGCCGACGTGTGTGCAGCGTTGTTTAAAGATCTCAAAATCTCCCCAGAGGATATTAAAAGTTACATCGATCAGAATGCTTACAGCGGCGCGACGGAAACCGGGGGGGGGCCAGGCGACCTCTCCATTTCACCCCGTTTGAAAAAAGCCTTCATGTACGCTTTCCAGGCCTCCCGTGAGCTGGGGCACTCTTATGTAGGACCTGAGCACTTACTTATCGGGTTGAGTGAAGTCCCGGATAGCGTCGCCGGTGCGTTGTTGAAGAAATATGGTATTACCCCGGAGGCTATTCGCCAGAAAGTGGTGAAAATCGTGGGTAAAGGAGCAGAGGATGGGCGGGTTGACACGCCGACCGGTACGCCTAACCTGGATAAAGTGGGACGCGATCTGACCGAAATGGCACGGGCAGGTAAGCTGGATCCCGTGCTTGGGCGCGCTCAGGAGATTGAAAATACTATAGAAGTGCTGGCCCGCCGCAAGAAAAATAACCCGGTTCTGATTGGTGAACCTGGCGTTGGTAAAACGGCCATCGTTGAAGGGCTGGCGCAGCGGATTGTCAAAGGTGATGTGCCTGAGGTTCTACGTGATAAACGCCTCGTAGAAATAAACATGAACTCCCTGGTGGCGGGCGCAAAATATCGTGGTGAATTTGAAGAACGTGCCAAACAGTTGATTGATGAGGTTACTGCTAAGAAAGGGGAACTGATCCTCTTTATTGATGAGCTGCATACGATTGTTGGTGCCGGGCAGGGAGGCGGCGAAGGCGGTCTTGATATTGCGAATGTCCTCAAACCGGCACTGGCGCGAGGTGAACTCAGTCTGATCGGCGCCACTACGTTAAACGAATACCAAAAACATATTGAAAAAGACGCCGCCCTTGAGCGCCGTTTTCAGCCTGTACTGGTCGAAGAACCCACTGTGGATCAAACGATTGTTATCCTCCGCGGGCTACGAGACACGCTGGAAGCGCACCACCAGGTTACCTTCCAGAACGAAGCATTTGTCGCAGCCGCGGAGCTCTCTGACAGGTATATCACCTCCCGTTTCCTACCGGATAAAGCCATCGATCTTATCGACCAAGCGGCGGCGCGAGTGCGCATTGGTGCCAGTTCACGGCCTGCGCCAATTCAGGAACTGGAGGCTGAAATTGCGCATCTGAAGCGTGAAAGAGATTACGCCACGTCGCGTAAACTGTTTGATGAGGTTAAACGTTTTGAAGGCGAAATTTCAGAAAAACAGGGATCATTGGATAAACAGACGGAAGCCTGGAAGAACAAAACCGGCTCCGAGACACTTGAAGTGACGGTTGCCGCAGTGGCGGAGGTTGTTTCGCGTCTCACCGGGATCCCAGTTTCGGATCTGACGCAGGAAGAGCGCAAAAAACTTCTTAACATGGAAGAAACGCTGCGTCAGCGCGTGGTTGGGCAGGATGAAGCGGTCACTGCTGTTAGTGACGCGGTCAGGCTATCGCGGGCCGGGCTGGGGCAGGCGCATCGTCCTATCGCTACCTTCCTTTTCCTGGGGCCGACGGGTGTCGGGAAAACCGAGCTGGCGAAAGCGATTGCCGAAGCCGTGTTTGGTGACGAGCAGTCCATTATTCGTATCGATATGTCAGAATATATGGAGAAACATACGGTCGCCCGCCTGATCGGTGCGCCTCCAGGCTACGTTGGCTACGATGAAGGAGGTCAACTGACGGAGAAAGTGCGTCGTCGCCCGTACAGCGTGATACTACTGGACGAAATCGAGAAGGCACACCCTGATGTCTATAACGTTCTGCTACAAGTCTTCGATGACGGTCGGCTGACCGACGGCAAAGGTCGGTTAATTGATTTCAGCAATACCACTATCATCGCGACCAGCAACCTCGGTTCTGCTGTCATCATGGCTAACTCCGGATTACCTTCCGATGAGCAGAAATCGCCTAAGGAACTCCATGAAGAACTAATGCAGTTGCTAAAAGGTCACTTCCGTCCTGAATTCCTGAACCGTATTGATGAAGTGATTGTGTTCAATGCGTTGTCGCAGGAGAACATTCGTCTGATTGTTCAAATCCAGCTCGATCGTTTGAAGCGTACGGCATCTGCACAGGACATCACAGTCAAGCTTGATGATTCTCTTGTTGAACATCTGGTTGACGTTGGATATCAACCAGATTTTGGTGCGAGAGAACTGAAACGTAAAATCCGTCAGGAAGTGGAAACCAAGCTAGCAAAAGAGATCCTCAGTGACAATCTCAAATCGGGTGATACGGTAACCATAAGCTATAACACCAGTACCGACAGCGTCATGTTAAGCAAGGAGACAATTACACAGGAAAAAGGGAATGACAACGATCAAAAAAAACTGGAGAATAAAGCAAGCTGATTACCTGTAAATGATAATAGGTCCGATTTTATGGGCCTATTATATAATAATGGTCATTTAAGGACCCATTTTAATGATTGTGCGCCCCCCGCAACACTGGTTTGTTCGCCTCTTTGCATGGCATGGTTCTGTCCTCTCTAGAATAATTTTTCGGCTTTGCCTCAATATAGCGATGTCGGTTATCGCTATTGTGCTGTTTCAGTGGTATGAACAACTAGGAGTTCATCTGACCGTTGCTCCCTTTAGCCTGTTGGGGGTCGCCATCGCTATTTTTTTAGGCTTCCGCAATAATGCCACCTATAGCCGCTTTATCGAGGCAAGAGCGTTATGGGGAACCATGATCATAGTACAACGCAATATTATGCGTCTGATTATTAACCTTTTCCCTGAGAATAAAAACCTTCATAAAATGATATCCGATTATCTTATTGCTTTCAGCTGGAGTTTAAAGAATCAGCTAAGAAATAATGATGCTTCTTATGAGGTGTATAAGATACTTCCTAAGTCCGTTTTTTTAACAGTTATGAACAGTGCCTATCCCTCTAATAAAATCTTGCTACTACTCGGTAACGAAATAGGTAAGTTACGTACTCAGGGGCTAATCAGTGATATTAATTTTTCACTCATCAATAATAGTATTAATGAGCTTGCCCATGTGCAGGGTGGATGCGAAAGGATTGCCAACACGCCGGTACCCTTTGCTTACACATTGATCCTGCAGCGGACGGTCTATCTTTTCTGCACCATGTTACCGTTTGCACTGGTCACCGATTTACGTTACATGACACCTTTCGTATCAGTCTTTATTTCTTATGCTTTTCTCGCATGGGATGCCCTTGCTGAGCAGCTAGAGAAACCTTTTGGTACCGACTCAAACGATCTCCCGCTTAATTCCATCTGCAATACAATAGAACGTAACCTGATGGATATGACCCGACAAAAACCATTACCACCCGTTCATCAACCAGACAGCTATTTTAACCTGACATAGTAAACTGTATGAATTGAAAATCGAGATATATCATGCTTGGTTTGTTTTTCCAATAAATGATGAATTATGTACGGAGAAACTTTCTCTTCTGCAGATCATTGTTTATCTGATATTGGTTAGTGTGCATGCTTTCATCCGACGCGGGATGGCATTAATCCTGGGTATTTTGGTGACCCGGTTTATCAAATGATTAGCAGGTATCTGCTAATCATTGCTTATTTGATGATAGGTTGTCTTTTTATCCTTTCATTGGCTTGATGTCGGGTAATAGTGTTCTACCTTCGACTCCGTTTACATTAGTGGCAATGATTTACCACTATAATATGGGAAAGCAGCCCTGAATATGATTAGAGTGGGTTATTGTTTGAGCATTTTATGGGTATTTATTGGCTCCTGGCCAGATGCGTTAGTGATACTGGTTATTGCAATTGTTTGAATAAGTACTGATGAGTTAGTTCGGTTTGTTCTACCAGACAAAAATAATGGTCAGTTCAAAAAGTCGGGTTACAAGGTAACCCGACTTGATAGCTTAATGCGTCTTCATTCCTGCTGCGGTCATCAGAAGTTTAAACACGGTAGCAACTACGCCGAGAGCCATCACACTGGTAGCCCAGATAATGACCAACCACATCAATTTTTTCCAGAATGGACGTGGTGTTTCATCAATCATTTTCATTGCAGAGCTCTCCATTACCGATGCCATTGGTGATGCTGCCAACTTACTGATTTAGTGTATGATGGTGTTTTTGAGGTGCTCCAGTGGCTTCTGTTTCTATCAGCTGTCCCTCCTGTTCAGCTACTGACGGGGTGGTGCGTAACGGCAAAAGCACCGCCGGACATCAGCGCTATCTCTGCTCTCACTGCCGTAAAACATGGCAACTGCAGTTCACTTACACCGCTTCTCAACCCGGCACGCACCAGAAAATCATTGATATGGCCATGAATGGCGTTGGATGCCGGGCAACTGCCCGCATTATGGGCGTTGGCCTCAACACGATTTTACGTCACTTAAAAAACTCAGGCCGCAGTCGGTAACCTCGCGCATACAGCCGGGCAGTGACGTCATCGTCTGCGCGGAAATGGACGAACAGTGGGGCTATGTCGGGGCTAAATCGCGCCAGCGCTGGCTGTTTTACGCGTATGACAGGCTCCGGAAGACGGTTGTTGCGCACGTATTCGGTGAACGCACTATGGCGACGCTGGGGCGTCTTATGAGCCTGCTGTCACCCTTTGACGTGGTGATATGGATGACGGATGGCTGGCCGCTGTATGAATCCCGCCTGAAGGGAAAGCTGCACGTAATCAGCAAGCGATATACGCAGCGAATTGAGCGGCATAACCTGAATCTGAGGCAGCACCTGGCACGGCTGGGACGGAAGTCGCTGTCGTTCTCAAAATCGGTGGAGCTGCATGACAAAGTCATCGGGCATTATCTGAACATAAAACACTATCAATAAGTTGGAGTCATTACCCAGACGTGATGAGTGGTCTTTTTAGTGAGCGATTATATACGTAGCCGGTAATTCAAATTGGGTAAGAAAATGGACAACCTAAAGTATATTGACAGATTTTTCGAAAGCAGCCTTGAGCTAATGGACATAACCTACGCTCATAAGAGAAATGGGCGGTCTCTTTACACATTTTTCAGCAGCCTTCATTCATTAAATGACAGACTGAAACGAGATTTTGAAATGGATTTAAACGATTATCCTGAGTTCAAAATCCTTAAGCATTTACGTAATTATTATCATCACCAGGGTGATATTGACGAGATCCGCATATTCTTTGATCATCAGAACATGTTATTTAGCCATGGTGAAATGATAATCATCCCTATACACATCGTTGCCAAGGCTTTGCGTGAGTTTATGTCAGGGAAGATGCAACTCTGGAAGCAGGGAGAAAAAGAGTCGCTGATTAACTATTGCCATGATTTAAGCTATGTGTTTGATAATTTAGACGGGTTTTCGAATGATCCACAATTTCCGCATAAGGGAGAATTATATTCAGGTGGTTTTGATTTATATACATCCATTTATAATGTAACGAACATTATCGCCAGTCTGTGCCGTGATATTCCTGAGTTATGTGAAAGAGAGGTTATTTTAGATTTAGACGAGACCTATGATGTAGAAAATAATATAGGTAAATATAACCTCACTGTACCTTTAGGTGTGCGTCCCCTGCTGACGACGAAAGGATTTATCTTCCTTTGACTTAGGTAAAGTTCCGGAGGGTGTTACTCAACGCAGAGCACGTTGGTTACCCACTGGGGTGAAGCCAGGCTGCCGGCACCCTTTTCCAATGCATTGGGGTTTAAAGAAGAAAGCCCAATTACCCACAGACTTATCCCCCGCTTTTGTGGATAAAACTATATCTAGTGTTTATCTCTTACGAAAAAACCAGATATTGCGGTTTTTGCCAGCTTATCGTTGGGGGATTTTCTGTAGACGTCAAAGGGAGGGTTTTGCCGGTTGCTGCGATATAATGTATTTGGATTCAGAGGATTGCATACCGTCTGGTCCGGTCAGGCGGCAGCGACGGGGCGTTGCTGTCCGCCCGATTCCCCCATAGGTTAGGTTTTTCCCGTATAGGCGCCCCCCTATAAAACGACCGAACGCCATTTCGGTATTTATTCTGGTAGATCGTGACGCAGATTGCGGTGATTAAAAAATTCAGCCTTTATACCCCCCGAAAGTTTTCAGAATTCACGTAGCTGCATTCCGACTATGAAATGATGAGAAAATCCCACTTCCCGAAATAGCCCCCTCTTCTGTGAAATCTAGCCACTTGCCACCCCGGACCAACCCCATTCCGTTTTCTGCTATTACCGGCAACCGCGCCCCCCGGGCGGGTTTTTGGCCTAAACCCCACCATCTGGTGTTCACAACCCTCTTTAGCCACTAAATACAGCACGTGAAGGATCCTTTTTGGATCCTCTCTTTGCAACTCGCTAAATTATTTGATTCCGATTTATGGCATAATTCCATAAGTCGGAAACGATGACCGATCACGTCCACGAGTTTTTGCCGTGGTATCCGCCCCGCCGCTGGGCGAAAATGGTCACCTTAGCCGCCGCCGGCGGATAATTTTGCGCAGATTGCGCTGTGTGAATTCTGAAAACCGATCGGGGGGTCAGTGCGCTATTTTTTACGTAGCGCGATCTCAGCCGTTTTTGGCCACACGTGATGACATTTGCGGTTCTGTTTGAAGGAGATGATAACCGATGACTGAGTTGACCACGCTGCCGGGACCGGAGCGTCGACCGATGTTAATGGTGCGTCCCGAAGATCACCGGCGCGCGCTGGCTCTTCGCCAGATGGCCATGGCCTATGCCGACCTGCCAAGGTACCTTTTATTGCCGGAGGTCAGCGCCCTGCTCCACTACTTGCCCGACTGGTCACAGCACGCCCTGGTCTCCACGTTGTGGAACACCGGCGGGCGGATCAATGAAGTGCTGGCGTTGAAAAGGCGCGACTTCCGGCTTAACGGCGATTACCCGCACGTGGTGATACGCACCGCCAAGCAACGCCGCGCCGGCACCGGCCGTCCGGCTAAAGGGAAATCGGCAAACCGCGTGGTGCCTTTATCCGATCCGGGGTTTGTGGACGAGCTGCGCCGGCTGTTCGCCAGCACGCGCGAAAGGATTGAGACCGATGCGCAAACCGGTGAGCGCCGTCCGCTTCCCATCTGGACGGCGACCGACAGAACGGTTAGAAACTGGTTAACCCGGGCGGTCGATGAGGCAAGGCGTGACGGCGTCACGTTTTCAGTGCCGGTCACGCCGCACGTATTTCGGCACAGCTACGCCATGCACCACTGCTATCAGCATACGCCGCTGAAGGTGCTGCAGGCATTACTCGGCCATGAAAAAGCGGAAAGTACCGAAGTGTATACGCGGGTGTTTGCGTTAGACATTGCGGCCAGCCAGCAGATCACCTTCAGCATGCCGGAGTCCCAGGCCGTAAGCCTGCTGAAAGAAACGCATATTTCAGGTGCCTTTTTGACGCAAAAATAACACCTTTAATGCACAAATATGGCTCCCTATTGGTACCGTTTTAGCATAAATAATTTTTATGTTGGTCACACAGGCTTTTCAAAGAAGTGCACGGATGAACGTGGGGAGGGATATAAAAGGAGAGATGAGCCTGGCCGGGTTTGTTCTGATCCAGTGAAGAATGAAAATTAAGGAGCCTTTTAATACTATAAAAGCTCCTTATTGGTACCAAAATGGTATCTTTTTAGCGTTATTCACCCAGCCCATTTTCGGCATAGAAAGATAGCGCATGGCGGATCATATTGAGCTTGGAGCGCTGGGTTTTCTCGCACAGTGACTCCAGCTGGGTAAACTCAAACTCATTAAAGGGTACCCGGATGGCTTTATAGTCCCGCTTGGCATCTTTGGGCAGGCTGAGTTTCTGCGCCGGCGTGTTTTCGGCGAGCGCGGCAAAAGCCTCAATTTTATCGGCATCGGCTGTTTGTGCCGGCCGTTCTCTGCGTTTTACCATTTCACAATCTCCTGTACCAGGCATTGGATCTCACCGCGGGCTTTGCCGTTGTCCATCTCCACCACGCCCTTACCTTCCGACATGCAGTCACGGTAGATTTTACGGTCCCGAATGATGGTATTCATCAGCTGGAGCACCGGATAATCTGCCAGGTAAATTTTTGCATCCTGAGTCTCATTCACGATCGGGTTGGTCGGCGCCATGGTCAGCAGCGCTTTCACCCGAAGTTTGGGATTTAGATCTAACGCCATCGTGATGATGTCCTGCAGTGCGGGCAGCGTATCGAGGTCTGGCTGCGAGGGTCTGAAAGGAACGATCAGCACGTCGGCGGCGCTCATACCGGTGCGCAGTTCCCGGCTGTCGCGGCCTGCGGAATCCACAACGACATACTCATAGCGTTTGGCCAGGTCAGACAGCGTTTCATGGATGTTGTCGAACTTCTGAATGCTGTGGATTTTTGGCAGATTCATATTCTGATTACGATCGCTGATCCAGTTGGATGCCGTACCCTGCCGGTCAGCATCAACAAGCATCACATCCTTTCCCTGTCGTGCAAGTTCAGCGCCGATATTAGCGGCGGTTGTGGACTTACCACAGCCTCCCTTTTGGCTCCCTATAAGTATAATCATGGCACCCTTCCAGTGTGATATTGATGTCAAAGTAGTACTACTTTAGCCGTTACTCGAATGCGGTACAACAAATGTGTCGTTGGCGCTTTGCTCGAATTAATAACAGACGCGCATCCTGCTGATATTTACCGACTGGGGAATGAGACAGGTACAAGAGTTAAACGTGATACTAATTGCGGTAACAATAAGCAGCGATATAATTTGTTATATTTCATAGGCTTAATTGTAGCCTGTGTCATTCTAACGTGATAACTTTTGCGGTAAGATTGGCTACGTTCTCGCCTGGAATGCTTAACCTATCTAACGTGATATGATTTGCGGCGCTTTTCATCAGGATCTGTATCCCGGCGGTTAGCTGTCATACGTGATAGGTTTTGCGGTCACGGAGTAACAATTTACGATCATATTCCTGTTTTCCGCGGTCATTACACTCTTCTGGGATACTGTCACACAAAGCCTGATGTCAGGTTCTGAATGCGGAATCTGTTAAGGTGATATGTTTTGCGGTTCTCATGTAAGATTTAATCAATACATTCAGGTTGATACATTTATAAACCACATTAATGAGAGAATGTTTTACTGATGGTGCTCAATATTGATACGAAGATCATTCTTCATCTGACGATCAAAAAATAAAACAACGCGAAGCTGCGTTAGCTTGTTTTATTTCTTGTTTCTTATTTCTCTTTTCTTGTTTCTAGTGTTGATTTAACTACTATATTACAAGAGGTTAAAACAAGTTACGTGATATACTTTGTGGTAATACGTGATCGCTTTTGCGGTTAAAGGTGATAACTTTAGCGGTGTTACGTGATCGGATCTGTGGCAAGACGTGATCCGATCATCTGTTGATAAGTCTGTTTTTAACGTGATATATTCAAAAAAAATATCACCTTTGGGTTGAGACAGATACATGGATAAACAAAGCGTCAAAAAACTGTACGTGACTCAGGATAATAAACTTCTTGAAGGTGCATACAGCGCGACCCTTGATGAAATGCGCCTTCTGTATCTTGCCTTGGTGCAAATCGACAGTAAAAAGCCTCAACCCGATGGTATTTATACTTTGTTTCCTGCGGACTTTGAAAAAATGTTCGGGGTTAATCCATCTCATACTCACCAGCAGCTCAAGAAAGCCGCGGATTCACTCGGCAGCAAGCCGATCGTCACGTTTGAATGGAACGATAAAAAGCAGCGCCTAGATAAAGTAAAAAGGTTTTGGTTTTCTTCGATCCGCTATGACGCATCAGACAACAGCGCCGATGTGACGATCCGTTTTTCTCCTGATGTGGTGCCCTATCTTTACGACCTCAAACGCGAATTTACCCAGGTTGACTTTCAGCATGTGTCAAAACTGGATACTCCTTTCGCATTCCGGCTTTATAGCTGGCTGGTTAAGTTCAGAAAACTCACAAAAAATGCCCGCACTAACGGCATCATTGAGACCGATGCCTTAGAAATTGACTGGATGAAAGAACGCACAGGGCTGGTGGGGAAATACGAGGAATATCGGTTTTTCAAACGTGACGTGCTGGTCCCGGCTGTTGAGCGTATAAACGCTAATACGGATATTTCGGTTACTTGGGAACCGGTGAAAATGGGAAGATCCGTTAAAGCGATCAAGTTTTTTTATATCACAGAAACAGGAACCACATCTGCCAAACCTTTACGCCCACGTCTGCCGAGAAGGCCTCATGTTCTCGAAGGGTCCGACAAAGAAGGCGTCTGGGCGAGGAAATGTATTGCCGTGATGCAGGATTTTAGAGCACGGTTGGAAGAGTATGATGATAAAGAGAAATTACCTTTAGCAGACTTAAAAAAGTGGCTGCACTGGTATGAGATTATTGGCGATGATGCGTCGGTGAAACGCATGAAAGTTGAGATTTCTGGCAGGTCAAAAAGAAAACCAACCGACGCGAATATAAGTGCTTCAGTTTAAGATCCCATTCTGATCCTAAGGTTGATCCCTCCATAAGGCCTTTAGAAGCCTGAAAAAAGGCACCTGAATACCTAAGACTTATATCCAGGCTTATGCCCCCATGAGGACTCTCAATGCACGCAGGCAGCTTGTTTGCAAGCGTTATTAAGTTCATGACCTTTCCCGCGAGAATAAGGAAGTTATAAACACCGGAAGATAACACCAACGCACTGTGTTGGCTCGTGAATATAACGAGTACATGATGCGCTGTGTTTCAGCCTTATGAGAAGCTAGGGAGAATGCGAGATGATAAACTTGTACTTAAATAAGTACATTGTTATTATGTCTGCAAATTGCTTTAAGGAGACTGTTCAATGCGACACATCACTTTTACAGAGGCCCGTACCAATTTCGCGAACGTACTGAATCAGGTCAGTGAGGACGCAGATACCGTCGTTATCACCCGTCGTGGCAGCCGTGACGTAGTGATGATTGATGCAGACGAATACAGCAGCATGGTTGAGACGCTTTACCTGTTCAGTAACCCGGCAAACGCTGCGCATTTAGAGGGATCATTGAACCAGTTAGATCGCGGTGAAACGGTTGAAATTGATGTATGAAAACCGTATTCACGGCGCGCGCCGCTGAGGACTATCGATACTGGCAGGATAACGACCCGAAGAAGTTCGAACGCGTGCGCCAACTTATTAAAGCCCTGCATGCTGACGCGTTCGTCGGGATAGGTAAGCCCGAGCCGCTAAAGCACAAAAGGCCATTATGGTCACGACGTATCGACCGGGAACACCGGCTTGTCTACTACGTTAAAGACGGCGAAATTGTTATCATTGCCTGTCGTTTTCATTACACCGGCATCTGATAGGCCCGCATTATGCGGGCTTTTTTGTGCCTGTAAGGGCAAACGCATCTGAAAAGTGAGACCGTTAGTTTATCCCTAGGGAAGGTGCGAATAAGCGGGGAAATTCTTCTCGGCTGACTCAGTCATTTCATTTCTTCATGTTTGAGCCGATTTTTTCTCCCGTAAATGCCTTGAATCAGCCTATTTAGACCGTTTCTTCGCCATTTAAGGTGTTATCCCCAGTTTTTAGTGAGATCTCTCCCACTGACGTATCATTTGGTCCGCCCGAAACAGGTTGGCCAGCGTGAATAACATCGCCAGTTGGTTATCGTTTTTCAGCAACCCCTTGTATCTGGCTTTCACGAAGCCGAACTGTCGCTTGATGATGCGAAATGGGTGCTCCACCTTGGCCCGGATGCTGGCTTTCATGTATTCGATGTTGATGGCCGTTTTGTTCATGGTTAGGAAACTCAATCGACCCTTATTGGGTTTCCTAACCATGAACTGTGGCAAGGAAGAACCCCAGATGGTGCGGGCTGTCGCAGAGTAATGCGGGTAAATGCCAGTTTTGCTGTGTTTTTAAGCTAAAACCCATTTTTCAGGCGCACTTATCCAGATCCGGCGCTTGAAGCCATCGTTTTTTAGCCATCCGATGCAGCCTGTCGGACAGCATTTTGGTGGCGTGTTCACCCGCCATGGCGCCGGCAAAACGCAGCCGGCCTTTGCAGAGGATGCACTGGTACGGATCGGTGCCCAGGAAGCCCTTCATAAGTACTGCGAACCCGGGCCGCTTCGGTTTTTCCCGTACCGTCATTTCCAGCGCATTGTAGACCTTCGGCAGCAGCGAGCCTCGCTTGCGGTTGGCCAGAAAACCGTAGTACCGCACCATTTTAAAATGCCGCGCCGGGATATGGCTGACGTAACGCTGCAGCATCTCCTCCTGGCTGATTTTCTGGCGTTTGTGCTGCTGCGTTCGGTGGTCGTAATACTGATGCACCACGGCACCGCCGCGGTAGTGGCGCAGCTGAGAAGCGGCCACCGGCGGGCGCTTCAGATAACGGCCCAGGTATTTCACGCTGCGCCAGGCGCCGCGGGTCTTTTTGGCGAAGTGCACTTTCCAGGCACGGCGATACTGGGCATGCAGGTAACGGTGCCACCGGTCTTCATTACGGATATGACCGAGGCCCGGCAGGCCGCCGGGGTTGATTTGCGCATAGTTGTCGCGCAGCAGGTAAACCACGGCGTTGCGCCAGATTTGCTCTACCTCTTTCTTTTTAAAGAACAGCTGCCGCCAGGTGCTGTGTTTGATGTCGAGGCCGCCGCGGGTGACGGAGACGTGGATATGCGGATGCTGATTCAGCTGTCGGCCGTAGGTGTGTAGCGCGCAAAAGATGCCGACTTCGATCCCCTGTTGGCGCGCCCAGCGGAGCATGGCGCGAGTGGCACAGCGAAACAGGTCATTGAGCAGGGGCCAGTTGTTGTTGAAGAACGGCCACAGCAGGTGAGGCATGGTAAACGTGATGTGCTGCCAGTCGCAGTCGGGCAGGATGTGCTGCTGTTCGGCGATCCACTGCTCAGTGGCCTTGAGGCCACAGCTGCTGCAGGCTTTGGACTTGCAGCTCTGGCAGAAAAAGCGGGAATGGGTGCAGTCCGGTGAGGCGCAGCAGTAACGGCGCACGCCCATGGCGCAGGTGCCGCAGGCGAGCATGCGCTCGACGGCGAGTTTAGTCCAGTCGCTGAGGGCGTCGCCGTGTTTGTCGAGATAGCGGCTCCAGCCGTCATCATGCTGGAACAGCAGCTTTGCCGGTCGGGGAATATACATGGTGCAGAGTCTACAGGGCGGCAGGGAACAGGAAAAGGGCACCGGCGCCAGCGGGCTCACGTCGCAGGCGTGCTCATTTTATGCGGGTGTTGCGGCAGGGGGCATGCGCCCCCGTGCGAGCTATAGGTCAGTCAGACGGCGTCGGCGTCGGCGTTGAGGTGAGGCTGTATCTTAAAGACGGTTGAGGCAGCAGCGCTGCCGTGCTCGCCCCGCAGGGGCGCTAC